>CATPBM010000277.1 GCA_955652625.1 uncultured Steroidobacteraceae bacterium | reverse complement strand
TTGTAGCTCTGCCCGTTCTCGAAGCGGAGGATGTTCTCGAGCAGCACCTTGAGGCTCACCGGCAAACGCGAGACGTCGCCGAGCGCCTTCGCGGCCTCAGGGATCGAGAAGTATTCGTACTCCTTGCCCTCCACCGCGAGGGTCCGGCGGGTGTTCAGGCTGTCGTGCCCGATCGCTGTCATGGTGCGGCCTCCATCCTGGGAGCGGCGCGCGCGGTCGTCGAGAAATACTTCGGCGGCTGGGTTGCGGCGGGCGCGCGCCCGGTCATCGACCTGCCCCCGGCCCCGCCCAACGGCCCGGGGACGGTGGCCGTGCCGGATGCCAGCCGGGTACAGGACCGCGTGGTGCTCGCGCAGAATCTGGCGCTCAAGCGCTCCGATCCTGACTACTATCCTCTGGCGCTCGGCAACGCGGTGCTCGGCGGCAGTTTCTACTCAACCCGGCTCAGCATCGATCTGCGCAAAAGCTCCGGGCTCGTTTACTCCGTGGCATCGATCCTGCAGGCCGGCCGCACGCGCAGCGTCTACCTGGTCGAATACGCCAGCGACCCGCAGAACGTCGTCAAGGCCGCCAACATGGTGACGCGCGAAGTGACGACCATGCAGAGCACTGCCGTTGGGTCCGATGAACTGACGCGTGTCAAGGCGTACCTGCTGCGCCAGATCCCCTTGAGCGAGGCGGGATTGGACGAGATCGCGCGCGGACTCCTCGGGCGCACGGAGCTGGGTCTTGCGCTCGATGAGCCCACCAACGCCGCGCGCCACTACATCGAGCTCGACGCGACGGCGGTACAGGACGCATTTCGCAAGTGGCTGCGACCGCAGGATCTGGTGCGTGTCAGTGAGGGTCCATCTCCGCAATAGTTGCCCCCTTGCGCGCCTCCCTCACATCCCATCATCGCCGCGCTGCTGCTCACCTCGCGCGCCGCGGTATTGCTGTACCAGGGCGAGGAGATCGGACAGCGCAACGCGCCGCCCGCACGGGTCAAGGACGTGCGCGACCCGATGGGAGTCAGCGGCTGGCCGCGCCAGAAGGGACGCGACGGCGAGCGCACGCCGATGCAGGGGGATGCGTCGAACGCCCAGCGGGCTTCAGTACCAATCCCCAAACCTGGCTGGCGGTGCCGCCGGGCTACGAAAGCATTAATGTCACTGCTGCGGCTGATCAGGGAGGAGCCGGCGGCCGCACAGGTGCTGCCGACGCGCCTGGTCGTGCGGCGCTCGTGCGGCGCAAATTCGCTCCGTCCGCTCAGGCCGCGCGCGGTGCGCGCCGATACAACGGCAGGGGCAATCCTCACTTCCGAGGCAGTTTCTGGCAGGCCGCCGCCAACCTGACGCCGAAATCTTCGATCGCCAGCCGTGCGTCCGCCCACGGATCGAGTGAATTCGAGCCCTCCTTGAGCGTCGGCGGAAAGTGCCGGTAGGTGACCTTGGCCAGCACATGCTGGTTCGCGTCACGCACCTCGGCCGCCAGATCCGCACCGCCGATGTACTTGGTGTGCACCACGTCGAGTGACGGATTGTCGCCCGCTTGCTTGCGAGTTGGATGCGTGGGAGTAACGCTGCGGACCATTACGGTAACTTTCAGGCCCGCGGGGATGTCCACCTTGCGAGCGTAGCGCGACACCGCTGCAAGAATCGCCGAGCGCAGGGACGCGACCTCGCCCTCCCCGTATTGCTGCTGCATCTTCGCCATCGCCGCGGGCGCGAAATCGACCTGGACGTCCGAGAACGCCCCGGCCAGCACGGCTGGCGCGAGCAACAGTCCGGCGACGAGGGTGGCGCAGATGACGGATAGCCGGTAACGCATGGATAAATGCTCCTGTCGGTATGTGGCACCCCAGCCGCGCGTGGAAGTTCACGACGGCTGTGAAATCGAGACGGGGCGCGGAACGCGCAGAACCAGCAGGCCCGCCACCACGAAGCTTACTCCGCCCAGCAGCAGCGCATACAAGGGCGCACCCCCGAACAGGGTGCGCAACAGGAACCCGAGCACGCTCGCGGCGACCAGCTGCGGAATGACGATGAAGAAATTGAAGACGCCCATGTACAGGCCCATCTTCTGTGCGGGCAGAGTGTCCGAGAGCAACGCGTAAGGCAGCGAAGGATCGAAGCCCAGGCGATCTGCCAGAACGACAGCTGCGGTTTCGTGCGCTGCATTTACGGGTACTATGCGCGGGCAATGCCCCGGAATCGAGAGCGCGGCGATTTATGCACACGGCCTGCGAGGCGGTCAATGCCCCGGCTGCGCCCGCTGGCGCGCGCGATGTTATCTGTGTGTGCCTGCGTAGTTGCCGGCTGGGTCGCGGCGAGCGATCGCGCGCAAGGCTCCGCGGCCAGGGCGAACCCCGCGGCCACTGCAAGCCCGGCGGCCGCGACGCGCCCGGCCGCGCAGAGCGAGCCGTGGTGGCGCCATGCGGTGATCTACGAGATCTATCCGCGCAGCTTTCAGGACTCGAACGGCGACGGCGTAGGCGATCTCAACGGCATCGCGCAGCGGCTCGACTACCTCGAGTCACTCGGAGTCGACGCCATCTGGATCGCGCCCTTCTACCCCTCGCCGCAGGTTGACTTCGGCTACGATATTTCCGACTACCGGGCCGTGGATCCGCAATACGGCACGCTCGCGGACTTTGACCGCCTGGTGGCGGCGGCCGGCAGGCACCACATCCGCGTACTCCTGGACATGGTGCTCAACCACACCTCGGACCAACACCCCTGGTTCCGGGAGGCGGCGCGCTCGCGCGACTCGCCGCGCCATGACTTTTATGTGTGGAACGACGGCAGGTCCGACGCCGCCGGCAAGCACCTGCCGCCCAACAACTGGGTGAGCCTGTTCGGCGGCTCGGCCTGGGAATTCGTCCCGGCAGTCGGCCAGTTCTATTACCACATGTTCTACCGGCAGCAGCCGGACCTTAACTGGCGCAACCCCAAGGTCGAGGAGGCGATGTTCGCCGCGATGCGCTTCTGGCTCGATATCGGCGTCGCGGGCTTTCGCCTCGACGCCATCACGACGTTGTTCGAGGACGAGAAACTGCGCGACGAACCGGCGCTGGGCGGCGTGAATGCCCAGGGCGATCCCCGGCTGAGCGACGTCTATACCAACAACCTCCCCGAGGTTCATGGCGTCATCCGGCGCCTGCGCGCCATGTCCGATACCTACGCTGGCGAGCGGGTGCTCATTGGCGAGACCTACGTGCCCAACACCGCCGACCTCGATCCCTGGTACGGAGGCGCCCTGCACAACGAGCTGCAGCTGCCGATGGACACGCTCGTCGGGCTGGGAAGCAAGCTCGATGCCGGTACCTTCCGCCAGCGCCTCATCGAGCTGCAGACGCAGGTCCACGACTCGCCGCCGCTGCTGGTGTTCGACAACCACGACAACATCCGCAGCTGGGACCGTTACGGGGACGGGGTGCACAACGCGGCGATCGCCCGCATCGTGGCGACGCTGCTGTTGACCTCGGGGGGCGCGGCCCTGCTGTACCAGGGTGAGGAGATCGGCCAGACGACCGCCACCCCCACGCGGATCGAAGACGTGCGCGATCCGATCGGCATCACCGGCTGGCCCAGGGAAAAGGGGCGCGACGGCGAGCGCACGCCCATGCAATGGGACGCTTCCAGCGCGCAGGCGGGCTTCAGCACCAATCCGAGGACGTGGCTGCCCGTGACGGCGAATTACCGCAGCATCAACGTGCAGAGCGAATCCGCCGATCCGGATTCGCTCCTGAACTGGCACCGGCGCCTGATCGCGCTGCGCCAGAGTAACGCTGCACTGCGCAGCGGCTGGACCGTGATGTTGGATTCAACTAACTCCAGCGTGCTGAGCTACGCGCGCGTGGGGGCCGAGGGTGAGACCATCGTCGTGGCGCTCAACATGTCGGCGCAACCGCAGACGATTTCGCTGGGACTTGGGGCCTCTGGCGTGGCCGGCTCGCGCCTGACCACACTGCTGGCGAGTCCCGCGCCCATCGCAGGCGGCGCCGCGGACCGTGCAATCACCCTGGCGCCATTCGCGGCCTGGGTCGCCTCGCTGCGCTAAGGCCCGGCACCCGGCACGCCAAACAGCCACTCGACTGCCCGCGGAAACTCCGCGCGCCACGCGGCCTCGTTGTGCCGGCCGACCGGGTTCACGCGCACCTGGAGGTTCTTCGCCGGCAGGCCGCCGAGCCGCAGCAGCGCCGCCATGCGCTTCATGTCCGGCACCATGTTCTCGCTCTCACTGCCGCCGGCGTAGAAGTAGACCCGGTCCGTATGCGGCGGCGGCCGGGCCTGCGTATCGGCAAACGCCTGCGGCGCGAGCCAATACGCCGGCGAGAAGATGCCGGCGCCGCCGAACACCTGCGGATAGCGGCTGATGGCGTAGCTCGAGATGAGCCCGCCCATGGAGCTGCCCATGATCATCGTATGCCGCCGATCCGGGAGCGTGCGGTAATGCTGGTCGATCCAGGGCTTGAGCACATCGACGATGAATGACAGGTACTGCGCGCCCTCGCCTTTGCCAAACTCGGGATTATCCCAGGCGTTGAGCTCGTGGATGCGCTCCTCGCCGCCATGGTCGATACCGACTACGATCACCTTCAGGCCGCGAGATTTTGCGAGTGCATTGAGCGTCTCGTCGACTCCCCATTCCCCCGCCGCGTTTGCGGTGGCCTCATCGAACAGGTTCTGACCATCGTGCATGTACAGCACGGAGTAGCGCCGCTTCCCATGCGTGTACCCCGGCGGCAGATAAATGCGCACCGTGCGCTCGCGGTTCAAATCCGGGATCACGAACGGCGTCGGCAGTACGTACACGTTGGGTTGGGCGGTGCTGGGCCTGCCAGCCTCGCCGGACGCGACGCCCCAGGC
>CATPBM010000276.1 GCA_955652625.1 uncultured Steroidobacteraceae bacterium | reverse complement strand
GCCGGGCGCAGGTAGGCATTGGCCGCGCTCGCGCGACGCCCGTTGTCCACGGTCATGTCCATGCGCGCAAAGCCTTCCTGCTGAAAGCCGTTCATATCGGCAGAGAGCGCATAACCGGCTTGCCGACCCGCGGCGAGCCATGCTTCGTGCAGCGGATTGGCAAGCGATCCCTGGCGCGTTGCGAGCCTGCCTTCGCCGCCGCGGTAATCGTCCGCGCCGTCGGCGCGCCGCTCTGCGCGCCGGAAGTACGGCAGCACGTCGTGATAGCCCCAGCCCGCCGCGCCCTCGGCGGCCCAGCGCTCGAAATCGAGCGGATTGCCGCGCACGTACACCAGGCCGTTGATCGAGGAGGAGCCACCGAGCACCTTGCCGCGCGGCGTATGCAGGCGCCGGCCGTTCAGGTTGGGCTCCGGTTCAGTGTAGTAGCCCCAGTCATAGCGCGGCATGTTCATAGGAATGGACAGCGCGGTCGGCATCTGAATCCACAGCGAGCGGTCCGAGCCGCCGTACTCGAGCACCAGGACCTGATCGCGGCGGCTCTCAGTAAGGCGATCCGCCAGCACGCAGCCCGCGGAGCCCGCGCCGACGATCACGTAGTCAACAGTCTCGGTCGTCACTGTGTGGGCCTCGCCGGGGTGGTGCGCGCTAGTACGGAGCGTCGATGTCGCCCATGGCGACGTACACACTCTTCAGCTGCGTGTAGTGCTCGATGGCGGCGCGGCCGTTCTCGCGCCCCAGCCCCGACATCTTGACCCCGCCGAAGGGCAGCTCGACCGGCGTCACGTTGTAGTGGTTGATCCAGCAGGTGCCAGCCTGCAGCTGCGAGATGACGCGGTGCGCACGCGTCAGATCGTTGGTGAACACACCCGCCGCGAGCCCGAACTCGGTCGCATTGGCGCGCGCGATCACCTCGTCCTCGTCTTCGAACTCCAGCACCGACATGACCGGACCGAAGATCTCCTGGCGCACGATGTCCATGTCATCGTGACACTCGTCGAATACCGTGGGAGCTACAAAGAACCCGCTGGCGAGATCTCCCGCCGTCACTCGCTCGCCACCGATGATCAGCCGCGCCCCCTGCGTGCGGCCGCGCGCGATGCAGCCGAGCACCTTCTCCATGTGCTCCTCGGAAATGAGGGCGCCTACCTGGGTGGCCGGATCGAGCGGGTCCCCGATGCGCATGGCGGCGGTGCGCGCGTGCAGGCGCTGCACGAACTCCCTGCGCACGCTGCGGTGCACGAACACGCGCGTGCCGTTGGAGCACACCTCGCCCGCCGAATAGAAATTCCCGAGCAGCGCGCCCGCCACGGCGTTCTCGAGGCGTGCGTCGCCGAATACGATGAGCGGGGACTTGCCACCGAGCTCGAGCGTCACCTGTTTGAGCGTCGCCGCAGCGTCCGCCATGACCGCTTTACCGGTGCCCACCTCCCCGGTCAGTGAGATCTTGCGGATATCGCGGTGGCGCGTGAGGAGTCGTCCGGTCTCCCGCGCACCCTGCACCACCTGGAACACCCCATCCGGCACGCCCGCCGCGAGGTACAGCTGCTGCAGCTTCACGGCGGTCAGGGGCGTGAGTTCCGCGGGCTTGAACAGCATCGCGTTCCCGCAGGCGAGCGCCGGCGCGGACTTCCAGCACGCGATCTGCAGCGGGTAGTTCCAGGCGCCAATCCCGGCGACCACGCCGAGTGGCTCGCGACGCGTGTAGCCAAAGGCCTGCGGGCCCAGATCCAGGTGCTCCCCGGCCAGCCCCGCGGCCAGTCCCGCGTAGTACTCGAGACACTCCGCACCGGAGAGCACATCGACCACGCGGGTTTCCTGGATGGGCCTGCCGGTGTTACGGGTCTCGAGCTCCGCCAGCTCGTCGTTACGCTCGCGCAGCATCTGCGCCGCACGCTGCAACACGCGCCCGCGTGCCGCCCCGCTCATCGCTGCCCATTTTTTCTGCGCGGCCTGCGCCTTCACCACCGCTGCATCGACCTGTGCGGGGCCATCGGCGACAAGCTCGGCAAGCAGCGCGCCGGTTGCCGGATTGATGACGCGCAATGTGCCGGCGCTGTCAAGCTGGCGCCGCGCTGGCCGCTGCGCCGCACCGTCCGCCGCCGCCGTCGGGGAGTGCGCCCGGGCGAGGTCCTTGAGCCGCGCCTCGACGAACGCGGTCAGCAGCGCCCGCGCGCTCTCACTGTCAGCCTCCTGCCATTCCGACAGCGCGGCGCGCAGCCATACGCCATCGATCATGGCGGCAATCATCGCCGCGAGGCTGCGTGCATCCGCCAGCGGAATCATGCGCCGCAGGTCACTACGCAAGTTCGACAGCATGCGGCGCTGGTACGCGGTCTGTACGCGCTTCAGACCTTCCACGTGCAACACCTGTCCCCAGAAAGCAAGCCACGCGGTGCCGCTGCGCTTGTCGAATTCTTCGGGCGCGAGATTCGTGTCGATGACCGCCTGCACCCGGCCACGGGGCGTGTGCGCCAGCGCCAGTCGCGCGCGCACGCGCGCCGCGAGCGTGCGCGCGAGCGTGCGGAAGGCCGCCTCGAGCAGACCGTCCTTGTCGCCAAAGTAGTGCGCCACCAGCCCGGGCGAGACCCCGGCACGCTTGGCAATTTCGGCAAGAGTGGTGCCGGACCAGCCCACTTCGGCGAGACTGTCGACCGTGACCTCCACGAGTTGCACGCGCCGCGCCTCCTCTGCCTCGTCCCGGGAGGCGGAGCTGTGGTGCACGAGGTCCTTGAGAGTCGTTGATCGCTTGTTCAATGGGGCACTCCGACGACGCGTCTCGGCGCGGTTCTCGGGCGCCTCCTGGCGCCGGGGTCCCTGAGTCGATAGTTCTTGATCACTCAGTGACTTGTCTGGCTTTCACAGACTTGACAGAGAGTCTGTTAAACGGCTATTCAAACCCAGGTGGAAATGATGGAGTCGTACGGCCCTAGGGTCAAGCCCGATTGCTCAGGTTCCCGGGACCTGGGATTGCGTCACACCCCATTTCCGTGGCCAGGACAGCGCTGGCGTGCGTGCGTGATGAAGCTCTGCGCCGCGCTGCTTGCCCTCGCCTGCGGGCCCGGGTTCGCGGCCGGCGCACCGCCCGAGCCGGCCTCGCAAGAGCCGGCTCCCGTCACGCAGGGCGCGGGCTGTCAGAGAGTGCGCCTGTCGGACATCGGCTGGACTGATGTCACCGTGACAACCGCGATGTTCAGCGCTCTGCTGCGTCATCTCGGTTACCAGCCTGAGATCACGGTGCTGTCGGTGCCCGTCACTTACGCGTCGATGAAGAACAAGGACATCGACGTCTTCCTTGGCAACTGGATGCCTGCGCAGGAAGCGGACCGCAAGAGCTACGTGGCGGAAGGCTCCGTCGAAGTGGTGCGCGCCAACCTGACCGGTGCCAAGTACACCCTCGCCGTACCCGCCTACACCTATGCCGCGGGCCTGCGCACGTTTGCAGACATTCAGCGCTTTGCCACGCAGCTGCACTCCTCGATCTACGGGATCGAGCCGGGCAACGACGGCAATCGCCTGGTGCTCACCATGCTGCGGCAGAATCAGTTTGGTCTCGGTGGTTTCAAGCTTATCGAGTCGAGCGAGCAGGGAATGCTCGCCGAAGTCGAACGCGCGTTTCGCGCTCACGCGCCCATCGTATTTCTCGGCTGGGACCCGCATTCGATGAACGTGCGCTTCGATATGCGCTACCTGTCCGGAGGAGACGCGGTGTTCGGGCCGAACTATGGTGAGGCGCGGGTCTACACCACGACGCGCGCCGGCTACTCCACAGAATGCCCAAACATCGGCCGCCTGCTGCGGAACCTGTCCTTCACGACTCAGCAGGAAAATCGCGTAATGGCTGACATCCTCGAGCGCCATCAACCGCCCGAAGCGGCCGCGGAAGCGTGGCTCACGGCGAACCCCGCGGTGGTGAGCGGCTGGCTCGAGGGCGTGCGCACATTCGAGGGGCGCCCGGCACTCGCCGCCATGCGCGGCACGAACAGACTCACCGGCGGCTCGAGCTTTGAGCACTGGCTGACCGAGCACAAGATCCCGGTCGGCGATTCCGTCACCGTCCTGATCGAGTACGTGAAGACCCATGGGCGGGTGTTTTTCAATGCGGTCTCAACGGTGATCCGCGGCAGCGTCGACGGACTCACCGCGCTGCTGCGCGCCATTCCCTCGCCGCT
>CATPBM010000275.1 GCA_955652625.1 uncultured Steroidobacteraceae bacterium | reverse complement strand
CCCTTGCGGCGAGCATCGCGGTCGGGTACTTCCAGGTGCTGGCGCTCGACGAGCGCATTGCGCTGGCGACCCGAATCGCCAACGATGCGCAGAACCTGCTGTCGTTGGTCGAGAAGCAGGCGAGCCTCGGCGCGGCGTCGGTGCTCGACTTCAGGAGCGCCTCGAAGCGCACCTTCGCGCCCTTGACCGGCTCAACGTACCCGGCCGTGGCCACATTGACTCTGGACAGCCCGGCGGTGATCACGTCCTCGGGCGCGAAGCTGTCCTTGTCGAGCCCGAGTACTCCCAGATGCTCCACCGGTTCCTCTCCCTGGCGCATGGTGACAGTGAGGGCATGGCCGCGGTCAGCGACCACCTCGGCCGGATTGAACTGCACGCCCCAGGCGTTGAGCAGGCCCGCCAGGTGCGATGACTTGTCGGCCCCCAGGGCGGCCATGGGATTTTGCGCCTCGGCGCCCGAGGTGTCAGCCTCGGCGAGCGGGTCGACGAAGGCCAGGATGTGCCCGCCACGCAGCGCGAACTGATCGATGGCGAACTGCGTGGCCGGCGACAGGTTCTTCGGATGCACCAGCACCAGCACGTTCGTGTCCGGGTCGATCCGCGTGGCCGACAGCTCGAGCGGTCGCAGGTCGAACAATTGCTGGGCTTCGCTGTACATCACGGACGGCTCGCGCATCTGGCCGCTCCGCGGATCGAAGCCCGGGCCCATGGGCAGCGAGGACAGCCAGGCGAGTACGGGCTTCTTTGGATTGGCGAGCTGGTAGACGAGCTTGACCACGTCGTACTCGAGGAACTGTTCCTTGTTGGGATCGAAGAACTCGATGGCGGCGTGGCCGTCGGTGGAGTTGGTGCCCGCAAGCCCGAAGTAGAACTGGGTGTTGGCGGCCCCCACCGGCGCGCCGCGCACGCCGAGCTCGGAGGCGCGGTCTTCCTCTTCCGAGAACGGCTGCGGATCGATGCTGTGCACGCGCAGCTTGCCCTTGGAACGCCCGGCGAGCTCTTCCAGGAACTCGCGCACGCGAACGCCGTAGCTGTGGAGCTGCGGCAACTGCGCCGCGGTCTTCTCCGAGAAGAAAAAATACAGGTTGATGGGCTCCTTGATGCTCGCGAGGATGCGGTCGGTGCCGGGCGCGGTGGTGTAGAGGCGGTTTTCCGTGAGATCCAGCCGCCAGCCGCGCAGCGCGTAATTGAACAGCACCGTGAGGCCAACCAGGAGCAGCCCGAGCCCCAGCAGGGTGCCGCCACCGAGTGTCGAGCGCCTGTTCATACGTCTTTGCGCAGCTCGAGCGCGATGGCGGTTGCCAGCAGGAAGAAGCCGGTCAGCATCGCGAAGTACAACAGGTCGCGCACGTCGATGACGCCTTTGACGATGGAGTCAAAGTGAGTCAGGAACGAGAGCGAGGCGATCGCATCGATGAGCGTCTGCGGCGCCCAGCTCCTGAAGATGTCCAGCACCAGCGGAAAGCCGGCCAGCAGAAATGCGAAACATCCAACCACGCCCAGGATGAAGGCTACCACCTGGTTGCGGGTCAGCGCCGACATGCACGAGCCGATGGCGAGAAATCCACCGGCGAGCAGCAGGCTCCCGAGGTAGGCTGCCACGATCGCGCCGTTGTCGGGATGGCCCAGGTAATTGACGGTGATCCACAGCGGGAAAGTGAGCGCCAGCGCCAGCGCGGTGAAAATCCACGCGGCGAGGAACTTGCCCAGCACCGCATCCCACAGCGTCACCGGTTGCGTCATCAGCAGCTCGATGCTCCCGGACTTGCGCTCCTCGGCCCACAGCTTCATGGAAATGGCCGGGATCAGGAACAGGTACAGCCAGGGGTGGAAGTTGAAGAATGGCGCGAGATCCGCCTGGCCGCGCTCGTAAAAGCCGCCGAGGTAGAAGGTGAAGGCGTTCGCCAGCACGAGAAAGATCAGTATGAAAACGTACGCCAGCGGCGTCGCGAAATAGCTCGCGAGCTCGCGGCGCATGATGATGCCCACGTTGCGCATGCCGGTCGGCCCTCAGGCGGTAATCGTGCGGAACACCTCATCGAGGCGTCCCGACTCCAGGTGCAGCTCCTTGAGCTTCAGCCCCGCTCGCGCGGCGACCTCCGAGACCGCCGGCAGGATGGTCGCACCGGCTCGCGGCACGGCGGTGAGCCGCGCATCGCGCTCACTCACCTCGACCTCCGCGACCCCCGGCAGCGCGGCCACCGCGGCGCGCGCGGCGGGCAGCTGCGCTGGCTGCTCGAGCTGCATGGAGACCGCGTTGTGGTAGCGCGAGCGCGCGGCGAGCCCGGCGGGCGTGTCATCGGCGACGATGCGGCCGCGCGCGATGATGATGGCGCGGCTGCACACCGCGTCGACCTCTTCGAGGATGTGCGTGGAAATGACGATGATCTTGTCACGCGCCATGTCGTTGATCAGCGTGCGCACTTCGTGTTTCTGGTTCGGATCGAGCCCGTCAGTGGGCTCATCGAGAATCAGCACCGGCGGATCGTGCATGATTGCCTGCGCCAGGCCCACGCGACGGCGAAACCCTTTTGACAACGTGTCGATGGTCTGCTCGAGCACCGCATCGAGGTGCAGGTGCTCGATGACGTGCGCGAGCCGCGCGGCGCGCCGTGCGCCCGCGAGCGCACGCAGGTCCGCGATAAAGGCCAGGAAGCGCCGCACCGTCATCTCCCCGTAACTCGGTGCCCCCTCAGGCAGGTAGCCGGTGGCGGCCTTGGCGGCGAGCGGCTCGCGCTCGACGTCGCGGCCACAGATGCTGGCGCTGCCGGAGGTTGGCGTCACGAATCCGGCCAGCATGCGCATGGTGGTGGTCTTGCCGGCGCCATTGGGTCCGAGGAAGCCGAGTACTTCGCCCGGAGCGACTGCGAAGCTCACATCATCCACCGCGGTGAGCGTGCCGTAGCGCTTGGTAAGGTGTTCCGTCCTGATCATGAGAATCGCGTCTTTCGTTCCGCGCGCGCCTGAAAAGTTCCCGTCACATTCGAAGCGCGCGATTGTGAACGTGACTCCATGTTGAATTCAACCTTGTAGTAATTCTTTCGTAAAATCCGCTTGTTACCCTCAACTCCTAAGGTGATACCGAGGACACCAGCGCTCAGCGCGGCGTCATTCGGCCCGCCACCGCGCAATCGCCGCGCCACGCGTCACGAACTGAAGCGGTGCCGCACCCGCCAGTAGAAGATGCACAAGGCTCCCCCGAGCATGCCGCCCAGATGCGCGAAGTGCGCGACGCCCTGCTCCCTGCCGGTAACTCCATAGAAGAGCTCCGCCAGTGCATACCCGGTCACGAACAGCCAGGCTGGTATCGGGATGGGGATCGGTATGATGAACAGGCGCTGCCTCGGGAAATACCACGCAAAGGCGAGCAGCACGCCGAATACGCCTCCGGAGGCGCCGAGCACTTCCTCCGCTTCGCCCGAGGCGCTCTGCACGGCGAGCTGCGTCAGCGCGGCGGCGAGCACACATACCAGGTAGTACCCGATCAGGCGTCGTCCGCCCCAGTACAGCTCCAGCGCCCGGCCGAACATGAACAGCGCGAACATGTTGAAGAAGATATGCACGAGGTTGCCGTGCAGGAAGGCGTAGGTGAGCAGCTGCCACGAGTGGAATTGCCCGCTGCCCGGCGGCCACAGCGCGAACAGCGCCAGCATCGGATCCCAGGCGACCTGCTGCAGCAGGAACACGCCGATATTGATGAGGATCAATGCCCGCGTGGCGGGCGGCACGGAGAACATGCCGCCATCTTACCGGTCTTAAATCGCGCGCTGCAGGAAAACCAGGTCCAGCCAACGATCGAATTTGTAACCCACTTCGCGCAGCAGGCCGGCCTTGCTGAACCCCAGGCGTTCGTGGAAACGGATGGACGGGGCGTTGGCGGCGTCCACGCCCGCGATCATGGTGTGTTTGCCGAGCGCCGCGGCGCGTGCAAACAACGCCTGCACCAGTAGCGTGCCGACGCCGCGGCCACGGTCCGCGGCGCGCACGTGCACCGTGTGCTCGACGCTGAAGCGGTATCCCGGCCAGGGACGAAAGTCGCCGAAGGTTGAGAATCCGGCGACGCCCTGGGCGTCGCGCGCCACCAGCACCGGGTAACCCTGCGCGATGCGTGTCTGCCACCAGTGGCGGCGCTCATCGAGCGTCACCGGCTGGTGCGAGAAGATGGCGGTCGAGCTCGCCACGACCTCGTTGTAGATGGCCATCAGTCCGGCGAGGTCGGCCTCGGCGGCATCGTGCAGCTGCAGCCCCTCCGGCACCGTGTGTCCGCGCTGACTCACGCCGCGCGCAGCGCCTCGCGCAGGAACTGCACGAGCGGCGGGCTGTTGCTGTGGGCGACGTTGAAGCGCAGCCACTGCGCGCACCCGCGATCAGGAGAGAACAGCGAGCCGCGCGCCAGCAGGATCGAGTGATCGCGCGCCCGGCGCACGAGCTCATCCACGGGCGCCGCATCCGGTACCCGGCCCCACAGGAACATGCCCTCGCCCGGGACGGCGTCGAAGACGATGCCGGCGGATTCCAGCGCCGCGCGCGCGTCACGCCGCATGCGCGCCAGGCGCGCACGGGTCTGCTCCACGTGACGCTTGTAGCGGCCGCCGTCGAGGACCTCCGACACGAAGCATTCCAGGAGCGTCGAGCCCGAGAGCACCGACAGGACCTTGCGCTCCACCAGCTGCGAGATCAGGGCGGCGTCGGCCGCCACGTAGCCCACCCGCAGCGAGGGTCCTATGAGCTTGGTATAGCTGCCGACGTACACGGCGTGACGCAGGCCGTCGATCTGTGCCAGCCGCACCGCCGGACCTTCGTACAGATCGCCGTAGACATCGTCTTCCACGACCGCAAAGCCATACTGCTCCGCGAGCGACAGGATGCGGTGACAATGAGCAGGATCGGCGCTGTAGCCGGTCGGGTTGTGCACCAGGGTCTGCATGAAGAAGGCGCGCGGCCGGTGTGCGCGGCAGGCAGCTTCCAGCGCCTCGAGATCCGGCCCGTTCGCGTGACGCGGCACCGCGATCAGCCGCACGTGATGCGCACGCAGCTGCTCGAAGAGCACGAAGTAACCCGGATCCTCCACCAGCACCGCATCGCCGGGGGCGAGCAGGATGCGCGCCAGCAGATCGAACGCCTGGCTTGCGCCGTACGTGGTGACGATGTTGGCTGCACCCGCGGCAATCCCGTGCTGCACGAGGCGCGCGGCGATCTGCTCGCGCAGCTCCGGCAGGCCCTGCGCCGGGCACGGCAGCCAGGGCTGGGCACGGCGGCTGCGCGCCAGGCGCGTCAGCAGGGCCGAAGAGGCGGCTTCCAGCAGCCAGTTCTCCGGCAGGAATCCGGAGCCGGCGGCGACGATATCGGCCGAGTTCGCCATGCACAGGCGCGCCAGCGCCAGCGCGTCCGTGCCCGGGTCGCCCAGGGCTTCGACGTCCACCAGCGGCGCGGACAGTCGGCGCCGGGTCACGAAAAATCCGCGCCCGGCGCGCGACTCGAGTACTCCGCGGGCGACCAGCCGGTCATAGGCGTCGACCACCGTGAAGGGACTGGCGCCGACCTGCCGCGCGAGCTTGCGAATCGAGGGCACGCGCGTGCCGGCCGCCAGCTGGCCGTGGCGCACCAGCTGCGTGACACGCTCGCAGATCTGATCGACCAGCGGCTGGTGCGAATCGCGTCTCAGCTCGAACATCGGCGCCTCATGCTTTCCCGCTCTAGCGCAGCATCATGACCGCCGTCGTGGCGAGCGCAAGAGCCATGGCGGCATT
>CATPBM010000274.1 GCA_955652625.1 uncultured Steroidobacteraceae bacterium | reverse complement strand
TTCCCCGAGGTCGCGAAGAAGAGCGACACCAAGACCGAACGGAGCACGTGATCTGTTCGAAGGCCGGTTTTCGGAGATCCTGATCATCTTCGTCCTGGCGCTGATCGTGCTGGGACCGGAGAGGCTTCCCCGTGTCGTGTCGGAGCTCGGTCGTTGGGTCGGACGCGCCCGTGCCATGGCCCGGCAGTTCCGCGAGCAGCTCGAGGAGGAGGTGCAGCTCGAGCAGGCCCGCAAGGCGCACAGCACGGCGCCCCCGCCCGCCGCTGCAGCGCCAACTCCTGACGCGCCAACTCCTGACGCGCCAGCTCCCGCCGCGCCACCCGAGGCGGTAAGCGCGCGTCCGGAGACTTTCTCGCACGCCCACCCCACCGACGAGACGGGCGCCGATCCAACCGCGCCCCGCGCGCCGCATGCACCGAACGCCGATGAGCGAGGAACCTGAGAAGCTCGCCGAAGGCACGCTGATCTCGCATCTGCTGGAGCTGCGTGACCGGCTGCTGCGCGCGCTGGTGGCGGTTGGCATCGCGTTCATGCCGTGCGTGTACTACTCGAACGACCTGTTCACATTCGTCTCGCAACCGCTGCTTGCGAAGCTCCCGCAGGGGAGCAACCTCATCGCGACCGGGGTCATGTCCCCGTTCACCACGCCCTTCAAGCTGTCGTTCTTCGCCGCGCTCATGATCGCGATTCCCTACGTGATCTATCAGCTGTGGTCGTTCGTGGCACCGGGCCTGTACCGCAATGAGCGGCGGTTCGCGGTGCCGCTGCTGCTGTCCTCGATCCTGCTGTTCTACGTCGGCATCGCGTTTGCCTACTACTTCGTATTCCCGGTGATGTTCGAGTTCTTCGCCCACACCACTCCAAAGGGCGTGGCGATGATGACCGACATCAACAACTACCTAGATTTCGTGCTCACCATGTTCTTCTGCTTCGGCCTGGCGTTCGAAGTGCCGGTGGCGGTGGTGCTGCTGGTGTTGATGGGCATCGTGCGCGTCGAGAAGCTCACGGCGAACCGCGGCTACGTGCTGGTCGGGATTTTCATCCTTGCGGCGCTGCTGACCCCGCCCGATGCGATATCGCAATGCTCGCTCGCCATACCGATGTACCTGCTCTACGAAGGCGGCATCATCATGGCGCGCCTCATGTCGCGGCACCGAAGCCCGCAAACCGAGGCCAAGACCGGCGAGGGCTGAGGGCTTCGCAGCACGTGCCGCGCGCGCCTGGGCAGGGCGAACGCGTTGATGCGCAGGCGCGCTCATTTGCAGGCGCGGCCAGCGGTGGTTCAGACTCGTGTCATTGCCAACCCGGCGTGCGCACACAGCCCCAGAACAATGAATGAGCTCGCCGAGAAGACCCTGGCGAGTGCCGTTCCGGCCCAGACCCTGTTTGGTCAGCCGCGCGGCCTTGCGACGCTGTTCCTCACCGAGATGTGGGAGCGTTTCACGTACTACGGCATGCGCGCCGTGCTCATTCTGTTCATGGTGGCGGCGGTATCTCAGGGCGGCCTGGGGCTTGATGACAAGACCTCGAGCTCCATCTACGGCCTGTATCTGGGCAGCACGTACCTGCTAGGACTGCTGGGGGGCTGGATCGCCGATCGCCTCATCGGGGCGCAGCGTGCGGTGGTGAGTGGCGGGGTGTTCATCGCGGTGGGCAACGCGCTGCTGGCGCTCGGCAATACCGCCATTTTCTTCATCGGCCTCATCGTCGTCGCCATGGGCGTGGGACTGCTGAAGCCTAACGTAAGCGCGCTGGTTGCGGCGCTGTATCCGGAAGGCGGCTCGCGTCGTGATGCTGGATTCTCCTTCTTCTACATGGGCATCAACCTCGGAGCGTTCCTCGGCTCGCTCGGTGTTCCGATCTTCGCCGCGGCGTTCGGCTGGCGCTTCGGCTTTGCGCTGCCGGCGCTCGGCATGGCGCTCGGCGTCACGCAGTTCCTGTTGACGCGTCGCTACCTGGGCAGTGCCGGACTGGTGCTCGCTGATGACAAGCGCGGTTCCTGGGTACCCGTCATCGCAATCCTCGCGGTGGTCGCAGCGAGCGTGCTGCTTACACTAACGGGCACGGTGAGGCTCGATGCCGTGCTGCTCGCGGCCTCCGCGTCCTGGGCCTACGCGGTTCTGGGAGTTGCTTATTTCGCGTATCTGCTTTTTTTCGCCGGGTTGTCCAATGTCGAGCGCAAGCGCGCGCTGGTGATGGTGGCGCTGTTCGCCGCTTCAGTCACCTTCTGGGCCGGCTACGAGCAGCAGGGCTCCTCCTTCAACCTGTTCGCGGAGCGCTATACCGACCGGCATATCTTCGGCTGGGTCGTGCCCGCAGGCGTGCTGCAGGCGGTGAACCCGTTCTTCGTGATCAGCTTTGCGCCGCTCTTCGCCTGGCTGTGGATCACACTCGGCAAGCGCGGGCGGGATCTGCCGGCGGCCACGAAGTTCGGCTTCGGGCTGATCTTTCTGGGGCTGGGATTTCTGGTCATGTACTTCGCCTCGCGGCACGTGCTCGCGGGCGCGCTGGTCCTGCCAACGTGGCTCGTGTGCACCTATTTCCTGCACACCTGCGGGGAGCTGTGCCTCTCTCCGGTGGGACTGTCGTACATGAGCAAGCTCGCGCCGCCGCGCTTCGTCGGGCAGGTCATGGGCATGTGGTTCCTGTCCATGGCGCTTGGCGGCAACCTCGCAGGCCAGCTCTCCGGGCGCTACGACTCGAGTCATCTCGAGTCCCTTCCCGGGCTCTTCATCAGCATCTTCTGGTACGGGCTGATAGCGGGCAGCGTGATGCTGCTCCTGACGCCGCTCGTGAAGCGCATGATGGCCGGTGTGAGATAAAACGCCTGCAGTTACGGCGTCACCTTGGCATCGGTCACGAAGTACTCGGTCTCTCCGAAGCAGGAGCTCGGGATCCACTTGCGCTGCTCGTAGTGCACCGTCATGCGCTTGCCGA
>CATPBM010000273.1 GCA_955652625.1 uncultured Steroidobacteraceae bacterium | reverse complement strand
GGGTTTGACCCAGGGAGTGGGCGCCGCGCAGCCGGCGAGCGCTGCGAGCAGCGTCCCGGCGGCCATCGCCCGCGTCAGCCTCTTCGCTATGCTGCTCATGGTCGTTCCCCTGCGGCGGCGCGCCGTCTTCCTCATTCCCGGACCAGGCTGCGGATGCTGTCGAGATACTCGTTCTCGTCGCCCGGCTTGTAGCCCCGATGCAGCATGCGCAGCCTGCCGCTGCGATCGATGATCACGGTGCTCGGCATGCCGGCGACCTCGTACAGCTTACTCACCTTGCTGTCCTTATCGTAGAGGATCGGGAAGCTCACCGGTGTCTGCTTCAGCCAGTCGTTGGCCGCCTGCGAGTCGGGCTCGACGTTCACCCCCAGGAGCGTGAACCCGAGCTTGTTGTACTTCTTGTAAATGCCCTCGAGCAAGGGCATTTCCTGGCGGCACGGGCCGCACCAGCTCGCCCAGAAGTTGATCATCACCACCTGCCCCTTGTACTGCGCCAGGCTTACCTGCGGGCCACCGCGGGCGGCGAGGGTGAATTGCGGCGCGGGGCCGCCGGGGGGCCCGGCCAGCCCCGGAAGCGAGATGGCCAGTGCGGCGGCAATGGCTGCGATACGGTTCCTCATGTGCGTCCTCTAGAAGAATACGGTCGCACCGATGCGCGCCTCGAGGTTGTTGGTGAGCTTGGCGGTGCCAAGCAGGTTCGACTGGAACACCCGATCCTGCACCGTGATGTGCACGGCCAGCCAGTCTGCGGGCACGACACGGTAGCCCGCGCCAAAGTTCACCGTGAACTTCGTATCTCCGGCGAAATGGGTGCCCCCGATGCCGCCCAGGAGGTAAAAAGCGCTCGTCATGGCGACGCCGCGACCGAGAAAGGCCTCGCCTGGCAGGAAGTTGTAGCCCAGTGAGAGGTCGTAATACGTGAAGCGCCTCTCAGACTGGGTAAGCAACTGAATGTTGCCGCCGAGGGTCTCGAAGCTGGTGCGCCCGGCGCGTGAGCGGCCGAGTTCCGCCTGGAAAAAGAAGTCCTCGGTAATGTGGTACGCGGCTGTCAGGCCATAGTCGGGGTGGGTGCCGAAGTCCTCGATTGATAGCTCGCCATAGTTGAGCCCCACCTCGACGTTGCGGCTGCGGATTTTCGGCACGGTGATCTTGCGCCGTACCACTTCCGGTTCGACCACCCGCGGCGGGGCATTCTCATCCGGGGATTGCTCGGCGCTGCCCTGTGCGTCGGCGCTGCTCGCGGCGTGCGCACCGCGGTGGTGGAACCAGTTGCGCACCGAGGCGCAGCCGGGCAGCGTCGCGAGGGCTGCGGTCAGAAGAAGAATGCGAAGCCCAGTTTCCATTCGTCTGCGTCCTCGTTCTCGTTACGCTTCGTGAAAATGTAGTGGGCCTTGTATTCGGCGCGCAGGAAGAAACGCCGCGTGAGGTAGTAGCGTATACCGCCGCCGACATAGGCCGTCTGCTCGGTGCGGTTGGTAGCCTGCACCAGGGTCGATTTGGGCTCGATGTGCACCAGGCCCACACCGAGCATCAGAAACGGCGACCAGCGCGCCTCGGGGGCGAGCACGTGCGCGAAGCCGATGTCGCCGGTGACGCCGTTGGAGAACTTGCCGAGGAAATTTCCCAGCGCGCCCTCGAGCGCCAGCTGCGAGTTGAGCGACACCGACCCGAAGCCCGACACCAGCGTGGCGCCACCGTACTGACCGGCGAAGATCCCCATCTCGAAGCGGTGCGACGTGAAGCCGGCGCGGTCGCCGAGGTCGAACTTGAAGGCAGAGCCGTCCGCGAGCACCGTCTTCAGCATGTCGGCCTGACTGGCCCAACCCTCTACGCCGTGCTCGGTGCGCACCTTGAACCAGTCCGTGCGCCGGAACAGCACGTCCACGCTGCCCTCGCGCGGCACGACGTGAAACACCGGGTAGCCGCGCCCCGGGCCGGTGTGCAGCTCCAGGTAGGGCTGGGCGACGAACAGCTGCAGGTATTCGCGGGCCGCGCTCAGCGCGGGAGTCAGGAGCGTCGCCAGCAGTAGCAGGCCCGCGAGCGCACACGAACGCGCACGCGTAGTCAAGGTCGCCCTTTGCTCAATTGACGGGTACCGCTGGATCGAGTGGGTTGTTGAAGTATTGCGCGCCAATATCCAGCCATTCCGACACCACGCGAAGCTCCGCTATGTTCATCCAACCCGCGTGCGTGCTTGCGGAACCCGCTGCAAAGCGGCTGAAGAACTGGGCCGACACGCCGCCATTCGCACTGCCCGCATTCAGATACGGACCGACCGACGGCCCCGGCATGGGCCCGGTCGGTCCCATGATAACTGTGTTGTGGGGGAACAGCAGCTGCTGGTAGGAGGTGAGCTCCTGCGGCACGGCGGCGGAGGCGGACTTCGTCAGGTCGAGATTGCCGGCCGGCGTCTGCGCCGCGCCCGCGGCATTGAGCGGATTGTGGCAGCCGGCCTGGGTGCACGTGTGATCGGAGATCACGGCGCCGGTCACCGGATCGAGAACCTGGCGCTTCGCATCCCACAACGGCTGGATGTGCTGGGGATAGTTGATGATGATGCGGCAGTTCGCCGCCCACGCGGTCGCGCACACCGCGCTCGTCGGGATCGCCGGAATGGGGTTATTCGTGTCCGTGTAGCTGTAAGTAATGGGCGTGCCCGGCGTCGCCTGCGCGGGATCGGTCCACACATCGGTGTACACCACGTTGACGCTCGGGATCATCTGCTTGCAGGGCGGGGTATCGC
This sequence comes from uncultured Steroidobacteraceae bacterium, assembly GCA_955652625.1. Classification (GTDB taxonomy): domain Bacteria; phylum Pseudomonadota; class Gammaproteobacteria; order Steroidobacterales; family Steroidobacteraceae; genus 13-2-20CM-66-19. The sequence continues at coordinate 6,286 of CATPBM010000273.1, read as the reverse complement.
TCATGCAGCTGACGCGCATGCGCGCCTGCGCCATGGTCTCAGCGGCTTGCGGGATGAAGGCGCCGGCGCCCGTGGCAATGGTGTGCGGGAAGGGCGCGCCGCCGGCCGCTCCCGGCCAGGCAGAGGCGAACACGCCCGAGCGGCCGTGCGACCCGCGACCGATCACGTTTGCGTGCAGATGGCAGCCATTGCACGCCACGATCTCGCCCGGCTTCACCTGCAGCCACACGCCCTGCGCCGGCGTGATGCGGCGCGCGTTGGCGTCGAGTACGCTCATGCGCACTGCGACGTTCGCCGGCACCTCGACGTGCACCGAGCCGTCGGGCTCGATGGGCGCGTAGCCGAGGATCTCGAGCATGTAGTTGCTGGCGCCGAAGGCGGCACCGGAAAGATTGACCACGGTCCTGTCCGGAATCGACACCGCCTTCTCCAGGCGCAGGAAGCGCGCCGGACGCGCGCTGGCCGGCGTCTTCGCCGGATCGGCGAGGGTGGCGATGTTCGGCGAGGCGGTATCGACGCCAACGATGTCGTAGACACTCCTTATATCCATGGCGCCCGCGTTCACCGGGTCAGGCACGTCGACGCTCGGCAGCTTGTCCAGGATGATGCTGGGCAGCGCGCGCGGCTGTGCCACCGCCACGTCCGAGATCATCACGCCTTCGACCGGCTGCATGATCGGCTGCATGGTGTTCTGCCGCGGATCGAACATCCAGACGCTGTACAGGGGCAGCGCACTTTGCGCATTAGGCGCGGCGAGCGCCGTGGAGGTGCACGGCACGATCGCCGGAGGCTTCTGCGTGTTGTCGAGCAGCCGGCACTGGCTCCAGCTGATGAGGATGCGACCGGTGCCGTCCTGTAGCGGGTAGGCGGAGCTGAAGCGACCGCCGGGTGAGGGACCCGGGACGGTCAGCACGTTATTGGAGGTGGCGCGCGTCTGCGCGGGACCGGTGAGCGTGCGGTTGGCCAGCAGCGGCTGCGTGTTCTCGACGTAATGGGCGCCGTCGATGATCACCAGGTCCCCGCCATCGTCGACCCCGGTGTACTGGCGTATGAGGGCGAGGATGCGGCCGTCCTGCATCTGGTGCGGCTGCACGAACTCGATCTCCGTGTTGTTGGTGCCCGTCATGTGACTGTTGGCCCCGTAGTAGAGCTCGAGATCGGTGCCGTCGGGATTGGCGGAGTACAGGTGCATGGCGTCCTTGCCCGGCGCGTGATCCCAGCGCGTCCACAGCACGCGCCCATTGGCCAGCACCGTCGCATCGCGATCGTGGCTCTGGTTGAAGGAGATCTGGTGCACGTGGGTGCCGTCGGAGTTCATGACTTCGAGCACGAACGCGGGCTCGTTGCGCGCCTCATCCTGCGCCGAAAACTGCTGCTTGCCCTCATACAGAAGGATGGCCTGCGAATCGGTCTGCCGCGTGGAAGAGAACACGATGCGTCCGTCCGGCAGGTAGTGCGGCGAGACGTCGTTCACCGTGGGCGGGTTGGGATCGGCCTTCGGGTCGATCAGGGCGTGCAGGGTGTCGCTCTTGATGAGGTACTCGTAGATGCGCCACGACGGCGGGTCTTTCGCATTCTGGTTCTTGGCGAGCGGACCGCGCATGGCGAAGATCACCCGGGTGCCGTCGGGGGAGGTGTCGACGTCCTTCACGTCCCACAGGGCGCCGGCTGTCAGGCGCGCCGTGATATTGGTCTCCAGCGCGCTGGGTGAGGCGCTGGCGCGCATGTACAGATCGGCAGAGGGGACTATGTCGCGCAGCACGCGCAGGTCGTCCTGGCGCAGCGCCCCGGCATTGTCGACCGGCACCTGGCGCTTCACGTAGAAGATCGGAAAATCGACCGTGGCCGGATCGGCGACCTGGCTCTTGCCGAGGCTGATATTGCCGCCGCTGCTGCACGCTGCGAGCGCCAGCGCGCCCGCGAGCACAGCCGGCGCGCGCCAGGGCAGGCGCGGGTGCGCCGTATGTCGCATCAGTGTCCGCCAGCCGCGCTGCACGCTCATGTGCGCCTCCCGCGCCCGAATGTAACGTAATTCATGGGTTTGCTGATCACTTATCGCATTCGCGCCGTCACATAGCCGATTCCATCACGGCGCCCCTGTGCGCCTCGCGCGTCTCATAGGTGCTTGCGGATGCACGCGCGATCGCGCTACTAGGTAGTCGTTCGGTCTGACCCCCGCCGTGACCGGGCTCCCATTTGCCGCGCATTGAGCAGTGCGCAACAACAAACCCACAAACTGTCTGCTGCCGGCGACGTCAGTTGACTGAGACATGGGGGCGGGGTTGACCTGACCGTATAGTCCGGTGCGCGCATCGGGCTGTTTAGGGAGTTGACGAGCGCCATGAATGTCAGAACTAACACGGCACAGGTCGTTGGGGGCCGCGCGTGCCACGCCGCGGTCACAGGTTCCGTGCTGCTGCTGACGCTGGCGAGCTCCGCCAGCGCCGGCCCCAACGAGCAGGCGAAGCGCATTTACGAGCGCATCGCCGGGGAGCCGCCGCCGCCGGCGATTCTCACGCAGATGGCCAACGCCATCATCGTCGGCTGCGGCTCCTCGGGTTGCGCGCCCGGCAGCCCGGTGTTGGCCACCGTAGCCCAGACGGCCACCAGCGCCGCGGGGTTCTACAACGTGACGCTGAAGAACCTGGTGATCCCCTGGACCAACCGCGACCAGACGGTGTTCGCGCCCCTGAATGACTACGCCGCGACAGTCATCGGCATGGTGCGCGACGACGTGGCATTCAACACCGCGCTGTCGGATGACATTCTCTACACCGTCAACGCGCCGGGGCTCCCGGCGCCTTCCGCCGCGAACAACAGTCACTACGCCGCCGCGGAAGCCAACGGCATCGACCTGAGCACGACGCTCAGGAAGACGACGCAGTCGGGCACTTACGGCACGCCGGTGGAGGCAACCGCCGGCCTCATCACCACGCGCGCCGCCGCGTCGGCGTTCTTCATCAACGGCACCAACCGGGCGATGTTCCGCTTCACCATGATCAATCACTTCTGCGGTGACATGCAGACCCTCATGGACACCACGCGGCCGACTGATCGCATCCGCCAGGACGTGGCGCGCTCCCCGGGCGGCGACAGCCGGGTATTCCTCAATAACTGCGTCGGCTGTCACAGCGGCATGGACCCGATGGCGCAAGCGTTCGCTTACTACAACTTCGACGCCGCTTCCGGGCAGATGGTGTACACGGCGAACCAGGTGCAGGCGAAGTACTTCATCAATGCCGCCAACTTTCCGTTCGGGTTCGTGACCCCCGACAACAGCTGGTCGAACCGCTGGCGCGCGGGTGCGAACGCCTCACTGGGATGGGATCCAACCCTGCCGGGGAGCGGGGTGGGCGCGAAGTCCCTCGGACAGGAACTGGCGCACAGCGACGCCTTCGCACAGTGCCAGGTGGTCAAGGTGTTCACGGCGGTGTGCTTCCGTGCGCCGACCAGCACCGCCGACCAGCAGACCGTCGCCACCCTCAAGACGAGCTTCAAGGCCGGTTACCACCTCAAGCAGGTATTCCAGCAGTCCGCTGCCGCCTGCCCGGGACAGTAAGGGAGCCCCTGCCATGAATCGCAACCCAGTCGCCACCGCGCCCCTGTCCGGGGCGCACGGGACGCACGCGCACCTGCTCGCGCGCTGCGCAGCGCTCGGGGTACTCGCTACCCTGGCGGCCTGCAGCGGCGGTGGCGCCGCGACCACCGTGAACCAGCTGGCGACGCCGCCGAGCAGTACGGCCGATGCCTATACCGGGCCGCCGCCGGCGAATGCAGACGTGCAGGCCTTCAAGATCAACCTGTGGCAGAACATCCGTACGGCCGACCGCTGCGGCGGCTGCCACCATCAGGGCGGGCAGTCGCCCATGTTCGCGCGCTCGGACGATGTGAATCTCGCCTACCAGGCCGCCGGTCCGCTCGTGAACCTCACCAACCCCGCGCAGTCGACCCTGGTGCTCAAGGTCGGCGGCGGCCACAACTGCTGGGTCGCGGACCCCTCGGCCTGCGCTGCCACCATGCTGGTGTGGATCCAGGCGTGGATCGGCGCCGGTTCCGCCTCCACCACGAGCATCACGCTCACGGCGCCACCCGTGCAGGCTGCCGGTGGCGGCAAGCAGTATCCCGCCGACCCGACCATGGGCAACCCGAGCTTCCAGAATACGGTCTATCCGCTGCTCACCCGGTTCTGCTCCGGGTGCCACACTTCGAGCTCCGCCACCGCCCAGCAGCCGTACTTTGCGAGCTCCAACATCAACGAGGCTTACGCGGCGGCGCAGCCGAAGATGAATCTCGCCACGCCCAACCAGTCGCGCTTCTACGTGCGCTTGGCGAACGAGTTCCATCATTGCTGGGCCACCGCGCCCGGTGGCCCTCCGGATTGCACCGGTAGCTCCAATGCGATGCTTGCAGCGATTACCGCGTTCGCCAACGGCATCCCGGTCACCCCGATCGACCCGAACCTCGTGATCTCCAATGCGCTCACCCTCTCGCAGGGCACGATCGCCGCGGGCGGCGCCCGCTACGAGGCGAACCTGGTCGCCAAGTACATGTTCATGACCGGGCAGGGCAGCACCGCGTATGACACCAGCGGCGTGACGCCGGCGGCCGACCTGGCGCTCTCCGGCAATGTCAGCTGGGTGGGCGGCTGGGGCATCGACATCGGACCGGCCATGGGCAACCTCGCGGGCGGCAAGGCGCAGGCTTCCCCGAGCGCCAGCGCCAAACTCGCCGCCATGATCCAGTCCTCGGGCGAGTACTCCATCGAGGTATGGGCGGCGCCGGCCAACGTCACACAGAGCAAGGCCTACCTCATCAGCTATTCCGGCAGCAATACCACGCGCGATGCGACGCTCGGCCAGGCCGCGATGCAGTACCAGGGCATGACGCGCAGCAGCACCACCGACACCAACGGCACTCCGCCGCTGACCACGTCCACGACAAGCGGTGCCGCGCAGGCGGCCCTGCAGCACGTGGTGCTCACCTACGATCCGGTCAGTGGGCAGAAGATCTACGTGAACGGCGTGTACACCGGCGACGCCGACCCGTCCAAGGGCGGCTCGCTCGCCAACTGGGACAGCACCTTCGCGCTGGTGCTCGGCAACGAGACGACCGGGCAGCGGCCGTGGCAGGGCGTCATCAAGTTCGCCGCCATCCACAACCGCGCGCTCACTGCCGCGCAGATTCAGCAGAACTTTGCCGCCGGAGTCGGCCAGAAGTTCTTCCTGCTGTTCGGTATCAGCGCGCTCTCGGGGGTGTCGCAGTCGTACATTCTTTTCCAGGGGAGCCAGTACGACAATTACAGCTACCTGTTCGATCAGCCGAAATTCATCAGCCTGGATCCCAGGGCGAGCGTACCGGCGAGCCTCAAGATCAGCGGCATGCGCATCGGCGTGAACGGCGTGCTCGCGCCCGCCGGGCAGTCCTACGCCCCCATGGCTGCCAGCGTCGGCGGCGCGAACTACTCGGCGGCCAACGGGCAGCTGCTCTCGAGCCTCGGTACCGTCATCCCGGTGACCCTGGGACCGGCCAACGATCTGTTCTTCCTGGCGTTCGACCAGCTCGGCTCGCACGTGCATGCGTACGTGGAACCCACCGTGGTGGTCGCGCCCCCCGCGCCCGATGACACGCCGCGGCCTGATTTCGGCATCGCGACCTTCGAGCGCGTCAACCACTCGCTGTCGCGCATCACTGGGGTGCCGACCACCGACCCCGTGGTGTCAGCCCTCTTCAACGTCTCGCGGCAGTCGATGCCCTCGGGCCCGCTGATCGCGGCGTTCCTGCCCTCGCAGCAGACCGCGATTTCGCAGCTGGCGAGCGCGTACTGCGGGGAGCTGCTCGCCACAGCGTCGTGGCGCCATAGCTTCTTCGGCAACGGGCTGGACGCGAGCCTCAACATCCCCGGCAGCGCCGGAACGTTCTTCGCCAGCGGCGCGAACAGGTCGATCGTCATCAATGCGCTCATCAACAACGCGATCGGCACCAACGTGAACCCGCAGGGGGCGGCCGCGGCACAGGGTGAGGTGGACAAGCTCCTCACGCGCATCCCCACGCTCAGCCCCAGCGCCACCGTGGGGCAGGCGAGTATCGCGGCATGCACCGCGGTGCTCGGCAGCGCCGTCGTAACCCTGCAGTGATTGAAGGACCGGGAGAGAAGGCAGATGTTCATCCGCAAAAAGCCCCCGCGATCGCACGCGCTCGGTGAGCCGTTCCGGCATGAGAATCATCCGCGGCCCGTGACGCGCCGCGACTTCGTCGCGGCCGGGTTCCTCTCCGGGCCTGCGATGGT
>CATPBM010000272.1 GCA_955652625.1 uncultured Steroidobacteraceae bacterium | reverse complement strand
ATGGCAGCGTGACGCCGGGCGACGACTTCTACCGCTATGCCGACGGGCACTGGCTCGATGCCAATCAGATCCCGCCCGATCGCGCGCGCTGGGGTTCCTTCGACGAGCTCAACGAGCGCTCGCACGAGCAGGTGCACGCGATCGTCGAGGCGCTGCCCGAGGGCGCGCCCGATGGCAGCAACACCCAGAAGGTCAGCGACTACTACCGCAGCTATCTTGACACCGCGGCCATCGAGCGACTGGGGCTCACCCCCGTGCAGGCGGGCCTGAGCGCCATCGTCGCCGCCAAGACGCATACGGACCTCACACGGCTCATGGGCCGCACGGACCTGGGGCTGAAGGCGCCGCTGCGCGTGGCCATCACGCTCGACCAGAAAGACCCTGACCGCTACGCGGTCACGATCACGCAGGGCGGACTCGGCATGCCCGACCGCGACTACTACCTCAAGGACGACGCGGTCTACGCGGGGCTGCGTACGCAATATCTCGCGCACATAACGCGCCTGCTCACCCTCGCCGGCGACGCCGACGCGGCCGCCGAAGCGCAGGGGATCCTCGACATCGAGATCCGGATCGCCAAGCTCCACTGGCCGGCCGCCAGGCGCCGCGAGCGCGATCTCACCTACAACTCGCGCACGCGGGTCGAGCTCGAGGAGCTCGCGCCGGGCTTCACCTGGGAGGTGATGCTGGCGAGCGCCAAGGTGGACGCGCAACCGCAGTTCGTGGTGCGCGAGCTCGATGCGGTGCAGGGACTCGCGCACTTGTTCCTGAAAGTACCGGTGGCGAGCTGGCGCGCCTACCTGCGCTATCACTACCTGGCCGCCCACGCCGAGGTGCTGCCGCAGGCCTTCGATAAGGAGTGCTTCGATTTCTACGAGCGCGCCCTGCACGGTCAGCAGCAGCAGAAGGAGCGCTGGAAGCGCGCGGTGGACGCGCTCGACTCTGACCTGGGTGAGGCGGTCGGGCAGCTGTACGTGCAGCGTTACTTTCCGCCCGCCTCCAGGGAGCAGGTGCTGGCGCTGGTCGAGAACCTGCGTGCCACGTACGCCGCGCACATCGAACAGCTTCCCTGGATGACGCCCGAGACCAGGAAGGTGGCGCTCGAGAAGCTGGCGGCCTTCCATCCCAAGATCGGCTATCCGGACAAGTGGCGCGACTATTCCGAGCTGTCGATCGTCAGCGGCGATGCCTTCGGCAACCTGGTGCGCGCGCGCATGTTCGAGTGGCGGCGCCAGGTGCTGCGCCTGCGCCAGCCGACCGACCGCGGCGAATGGGGCATGACCCCGCAGACCGTCAACGCCTACTACAACCCGACGTTCAACGAAATCGTGTTCCCGGCAGCCATCCTGCAGGCGCCCTTCTTCGATGCGGACGCGGACGCCGCGGTCAACTACGGCGGCATCGGTGCGGTGATCGGGCACGAGATGGGACATGGCTTCGACGATCAGGGCGCGAAGTCCGACGCGCGCGGTGTGCTGCGCGTGTGGTGGCAGCAGGCGGACACGGATGCGTTCGGCAAACGCGTGGACCGGCTGGCCGCCCAGTACGACGAGTTCGTCGTGCTGACGGGACTGAACGTCAACGGCCGCCTGACGCTCGGGGAGAACATCGGCGACCTTGGCGGCCTGTCGGTTGCCTATGACGCGTATCATGGCTCGCTCAGCGGCGCGCCGGCGCCGGTGCTGGATGGTCTGAGCGGCGACCAGAGGTTCTTCCTGTCGTATGCGCAGATCTGGCGTTCCCTGAACCGCGAGCAGCAGCTGCGCTCGCAGGTTCTGAGCAACCCCCACAGTCCGCCGAAGTTCCGCGTCAACGGCGTGGTGCGCAATGTCGACGCCTGGTACGCCGCCTTCGACGTGCGCCCCGGGGACCAGCTGTATCTGCCTGCGGATGCGCGCGTGCACATCTGGTGAAGTCCGGGCTGCCCATCGATGCCGCCCTGCCGCGGTTGCGGGAGGCATTGAGGGCGCACACGTCCGCGGTGCTGCAGGCGCCGGCGGGCGCCGGCAAGTGCACGGTGGTGCCGCTTGCGCTCCTCGATGAACCGTGGGCGCATGGCAAGCGGCTGTTGATGCTCGAGCCGCGCCGCCTGGCGGCGCGGGCAATCGCGGTGCGCATGGCGCAGTCGCTCGGCGAGGACGTGGGGCGCACCGTGGGCTACCGCATGAGACTCGACACGCGGGTCTCGCGTGACACGCGCATCGAAGTGCTCACCGAAGGCGTGCTGACACGCCTCCTGCAGAGTGATCCGGCGCGCGAGGGCGTCGCCGCCGTCATTTTCGACGAGTTCCACGAGCGCAGCCTGCAGGCGGATTTGGGTCTTGCGCTGAGCCTCGATGCGCGCGCCAACCTGGCTCCTGACCTGCGCCTCGTTGTCATGTCAGCGACGCTCGATGGCGCCTCCGTCGCGCAGCTTTTGGGCGATGTGCCGCTGGTGAGCGCACCGGGGCGCGCGTTTGCGGTCGAGACGCGCTACGCCGGCAGGGGCTTGCCGGCACTGCCGGGGACAACAGCGGGTTCGCGAAGCCAGGATTCGCCCGAGAGGCTCATTGCCCAGCTCACGCGGCGCGCGTTGCGCGAGGAACACGGCGACCTGCTGGTGTTCCTGCCGGGAGTGCGCGAGATCCGCCGCGTGCAGGCACTGCTGGCTGAGGACGCCCGGGCGGCCGGTGCGCGGCTGCTGCCGCTGTTCGGCGACCTCGCGGCCGAGGAGCAGGACGCGGCGCTTGCGCCCGCGGCCTGGGGCGCCCGCAAGGTCGTGCTCGCGACCAACATCGCGGAGACCAGTCTCACCATTCCCGGCGTGCGCGTGGTCGTCGATTCCGGACTCATGCGCCGCGCACGCTTCGATCCGGTCACCGGCATGAGCCGCCTCGCCACCGAACGCATCTCGCGCGCCTCCGCCGAGCAACGCCAGGGTCGCGCCGGGCGCCTGGAGCCCGGCGTGTGCTATCGGGCGTGGAGTGAGGGCGCGCAGGCCGCGCTCGCGGCGTTCACCGCCCCGGAGATCGCCGAGGCGGATCTGGCACCTCTGGCGCTCGAGCTCGCGAGCTGGGGCTCACAGGCGCAGGAACTACGCTGGCTCGACGCCCCGCCGGCGGCCATGCTCTCGAGCGCGCGCGATGTGCTCGGGCGTCTCGGGGCGCTGGATGAGGCGGGCCGTATCAGCACGCACGGGCGCGACATGGCGCGCCTGGGCGTGCATCCGCGCCTGGCGCACCTGCTGCTGCGCGCCCGCGCTCTCGATTCATTGCCACTCGCGGCGCAGCTCGCATCACTCCTGTCCGAGCGCGATCTGTTGCGCGGCGGCGGGGCGCGTGATGCGGACATCCGCACGCGCCTGGAGGTCCTGCGCGGTGAGGATGACAGTGCGGCGGCCGACCGCGCCACGCTGCAACGCGCACGCCGTGCGGCGCGCGATCTCGAACGGCAGTTGCGCGCGGGCGGCGCGCACGCGGGGACTGCGCACCCGGGCGCCGCGGCGGGGCTGCTGCTCGCCTTCGCCTAT
>CATPBM010000271.1 GCA_955652625.1 uncultured Steroidobacteraceae bacterium | reverse complement strand
GAGCGGCCGCGAGCATGGCGCGGCATTCCTCGAGGGTCAGGCTTCTGGGCTCGCGGTCCTTGGGGATCTTGGCGTTCTTTTTCTTATCGGTGATGTAGGGGCCGTAACGGCCGTTAAGCACCTGGATCCCCTCCGCAGGGAAGTCCTGGATGATGCGCAGGGCGTCGGCTTCCTGCTTTGCCTTGATGACCTCGCGCGCGCGCTCGAGCGTCACGGTGTAGGGATCGTCCTCCTTGAGCGAGGCGTACTTGCTGCCGTACTTCACGTACGGGCCGAAGCGGCCGACGTTGGCGACGATGCTCTCGCCGGCCTCGGTTTCGCCGAGGGTGCGCGGCAGCTTGAAGAGCTCCATCGCGTCCGCGAGCGTGAGGAGGTCCATTTTCTGCCCGGGCCGCAGGCCCGCGAAGCGCGGCTTCTCCTCGTCGTCCTTGGTGCCGATCTGCACGAACGGACCGTAGCGTCCCATGCGCACGGTTATCGGCTTGCCGCTCGCCGCGTCCTTGCCGAGCTCGCGCGCCTGCGCGACCTGCTCGCGCGTCACCGTGCGCTCGATCATGTCGACCTGCTGGATGAAGGGCTTCCAGAACTTCTCCAGCGGCGTGGTCCAGTCTTCCTCGCCGCGCGACACCGCATCCAGCTCGTCCTCCATCGCTGCCGTGAATCCGTATTCGACGTAGCGATGGAAGTGATTCGTGAGGAAGCGGTTGACGATCTTGCCGATGTCGGTCGGCACGAAGCGCCGGCTGTCCATCTCGACGTATTCGCGGTCCTGGAGCGTCGAGATGATGGTGGCGTAGGTCGAGGGGCGCCCGATGCCATGCTCCTCCAGCGCTTTCACGAGGGAGGCCTCGCTGAAGCGCGGCGGCGGCTCGGTGAAGTGCTGCGAGGCGGCGAGTGCGCTCAGTTTCACCGCGTCGCCTCCCTGCATCGGCGGCAGCACATGATCGGCGTCGTCGATCTTGGCGTCGTCGCTCCCCTCCTGGTACACCGAGATGTAGCCTGCCTTCACCAGGGTCGAGCCGTTCGCGCGCAGCAGATGGCGCTGCGCCCCGTCCTCGCCTGCGCGCAGGTCCACGGCCACGGTATCGAACAGCGCGTGACTCATCTGCGAGGCGACGGCGCGCTTCCAGATGAGCGAATACAGCCTGAAGAGGTCGTCCTCGATCTTGCCCTCGACGTCCGCGGGCGTGATGGCGGCGGCTGTCGGACGGATGGCCTCGTGCGCCTCCTGCGCGTTCTTCGACTTGGTCTTGTAGACCCGCGGCTCCTCCGCCACTTCTTCCTTGCCGTACAGGCGTGCGGCGACTTCGCGGATCTCGGTTATCGCCTCGGCGGCCAGCGACACCGAGTCGGTGCGCATGTAAGTGATGAGACCCACGCTGCCTTCGCCGATGTCCAGGCCCTCATACAGCTGCTGCGCGAGGCGCATGGTGCGCCGGGCGTTGAAGCCGAGCTTGCGCGCGGCTTCCTGCTGCAGCGTGGAGGTAGTGAAGGGCGGTGCGGGGTTGCGGCGGCGCTGCTTGCGGTCGATCGCCAGCACGCGCAGCGTGCCCGGCTCGCCTGCAGATGCGCCCGCCGCCGCCAGCACGGTGCGCTCGACTTCGCGTGCCGCCGCTTCGTTCGTGAAGCTGAACTGCTCGACTTTCTGGCCGCCATACTCCAGGAGCTTCAGCGGAAAGGCCTGATCGCCGTGCGCTCCCTCGCCCTCGAGGGTCCAGTATTCCTGCGCGACGAACGCGCCGATCTCCTCTTCGCGCTCGCAGATCATGCGCAGCGCCGGGCTCTGCACGCGACCGGCGGACAGTCCGCGGCGCACTTTTTTCCACAGCAGCGGCGAGAGATTGAAGCCGACGAGATAATCGAGGGCGCGACGCGCCTGCTGCGCGTTCACCAGCTCGAGCGACAGCCCGCGCGGCTGTCCTACCGCTGCGCGGATGGCGTTGCGCGTGATCTCGTAGAACACCACACGATGCACGTCCTTGCCGTCGAGGTCGCCGCGCTCGTGCAGGATCTCCTTCAGGTGCCAGGCGATTGCCTCGCCTTCGCGGTCCGGGTCGGTGGCCAGGTACAGCGCCTTGGACTTGGCAAGCGCGCGCTCGATGGCAGCGATATGGCGCTCGTTTTTCTCGAGCACCTGGTACTTCATGGCGTAACCTCTGTCGGGATCGACCGCGCCTTCCTTGGGAACCAGATCGCGCACGTGCCCATAGGAGGCGAGCACGTCGAAGTCCCGGCCCAAATACTTCTTGATGGTCTTGGCCTTCGCAGGGGATTCGACGATGACCAGGTTGTCTGCCATACGTTAGAAAAAATGCTCCAGCCTAAAACGAAAAACCGCGGACGAGCCGCGGACCTGACTCACCGCTGCGCGCGCGCCACGTCAATGCGGGGCATTGACGCGCTCGTTCGCCACCAGGCCGCCGAGGCGCTCCACCGCCAGCTCCTGTCCGGGCTGACTGGAGAGCACCATGAGCACGACCCACTTCAGCTGCTCGGTATCGGGCTCGTCCGCATCCAGCGCCAGCATCCTCTCGATCACGATCTCGCGCTGCTGCGGCGTCAGCACGCGCGCGCGTTCGAGCCTGAACAGCAGCCCGCGGCATTCGGTGGAGAGGCGCGCGAGCTCGCTGTCGCTGAACACGCGCACACCTGCTTGCTGCGTGCGCTCCGCCGCCGGCAGCGGCGCGCGCTCGTGTCCGAAAGCGAGATCGGCGAGCCAGGTGAGCGCGCGCTCGACATTCGCCGGCGCGAAGCCGGCGCGTTCCAGATCGCGCGCCAGGCGCTCGCGCTCCGGAACTTCCGGCGCCTCTTCGAGCATGTACTGGTCGAAGACGTAGATCAGGATGTCGAGAACGCTGCCACTCGTCATTTCAAGGTATTCGGCCATAGCGGCCGCCCGAAACAGCCGCCACACGGCCTTCGAGCTCGAGTATCAGCAGCATGGAAGCAACTGACTCGCCCGGCAGGCTCGTGCGTGCGACGAGACTATCGATGGTCGCGGGTTCAAAGCCGAGGGCATCTAACAGCATTTCATACTCCTTGTCCAATGCCGGCGGCTTTTCCGGCGCGCGTGCCGCGGGGGTAAGTCCTTCTTTCGAAAACGAAATCTTGAGCTCCATCAACACGTCTGCGGCTTCCTCCACGAGCTTGGCGCCGTCCTTGATGAGTTGGTGGCAGCCGCGCGAGACCGGACTGTGGATGGAGCCGGGAATCGCGAACACTTCGCGCCCGCATTCCGCAGCGAGACGCGCGGTGATCAGCAAGCCGCTGTGACGCGCGGCCTCCACCACCAGCGTGCCGAGCGCGAGGCCGCTGATGATGCGGTTGCGCCGCGGGAAGTGTTGCCGCAACGGCGCGGTACCGGGCGGAAATTCCGACACCAGGGCACCGTTTTCGCGAATGCGCGCGGCGAGCCCGGCGTGCTCCTGCGGATACACGCGATCAAGTCCCGTGGCGCACACCGCGACCGTGATTCCCTCCGCCAGCGCACCCTCGTGGCTGGCGGCATCGATGCCGAGTGCGAGTCCACTGGTGACGGTGAGGCCGGCGCGCGCGAACCACGCGGCGAACTCGCGGGCGGTGCTGCGCCCGGCGGGCGTGGGGTTGCGCGAGCCGACCATGGCGAGCTGCGCCGAGCCGAGCGCCGCTACCGATCCCAGCACATAAAGCGCCGCCGGCGGCCCGGAGCTTTCCTTCAGGAGCTCAGGATATTGCGCATCGCTGGCGAGCACGATCTGTGCGCCGCTTTGCGCAAGCCAGGCGAGATCCGCAGCCAGGATCTCCTCGTCGGGTGCGCCGAGGAAGCTGCGCGCGGCGGCCGGCAGGTCCACCTCGCGGGCGACGCGCGCCTCCACGGCACGCGCCGGCTCCCCGCCTGCCGCGCCGATCAGCTCCGAGAGATGCCCGGCGCTGAGCCCGGGAACCCGCGCCAGAAGCGCACGCGCGAAGGCTTCCTCCATGGATGCGAGCATAAGGCAAGCGCAGCGTGCGCTGCCGCCTGCAAATGGCACGCAAGCGAGCACCTGCCGCGGCGCAGTGGGCGCCGCGGCAGGTGCGGGGGTTTACGGATTGTGTACGACGTCCTGGACGTGAATGGTGTCGGAGGCGCCGACGATCAGCCCGTAGCTGACG
>CATPBM010000270.1 GCA_955652625.1 uncultured Steroidobacteraceae bacterium | reverse complement strand
GATTTCCGCCAAGCAGGTCGCTCACTACGTGCGCTCGGAGTTCACCTCGGTCGCAGTGGTGCCGGTCAGCCCGCAGGAGAAGGCGCGCGCGACGGATCAGGACGTGAAGGCTGCGACTCTCTCGGTTCCGATGCTCACGCGTGGCCAGGAAGGCGAATTCAAGCTGCTCGACGACGACGTTGCAGCGCCCGCGGCGACGCCGCGAACCGCGCACAAGCCGCCAGCGAAACCCAAAGCGGCCGCGGGGCGCACCCGGGAGCGTGGCCGCCAGGCCGGCAAGCTCGGCGCGCGCACGCGCAGCGCCCCGCATACGCTGGAGGAAACCCTGGAAATCCTCGGCGCCAGCGAGCTGACGATCGACAACGGGCGCGGTGAGACGCTGAACGAGTCCGGCGTGCGTCATCTGCGCGTCGAGGTCCAGAAGAACTCGCCGTTCTCCAAGCTCCTCGAGCGCCTCAGTGAGCGGGTAAAGAAGCCGTAGAGGCCGTTCCCTCGCCCTCGAACTCCGCCAGCATCCAGCGCCGGTAGGCGTCGAGATTCATCTCGCGACCAAGGAAGTCGCGCACCAGCTGCATCGCAGGCTTGGTGGCGCCGGGCGCCAGTACCGTGCTCCGGTAGCGCATGCCGGCCGGCCCCCCCAGCAGGTCCTTCGAGTCGAACTGCGCGAAGAAATCCAGCGCGATCACCTTGTCGAGCACGTAGGTGTAGTAGTTCGAGCTGTAGCCGTTCAGGTGCGTGAAGCTCGCCCAGAAGCGATCCCCCGGGACGAAGGCGGTGCTGTTGAAGCGCGCGAAGTCCTTCTGGTACACGGCGTCGAAATCCAGGCTCGCCGGCGGCAGCGTGTGGTAGTCGAGTGATACAGCCGTGTACAGCAGCTGCGCCTGCTGATCGTAGGCGCGCCCGAAGGTGTCGGCGCGGATCATGCGCGCGAACAGGTCCTTTGGCAGCACCTCCCCGCTCTGGTAATGGCGGGCGAGGGTCGTCAGCACGCCGTAGTCGTGGAAGAACTCCTCGAGCATCTGCGAGGGGGCCTCGATGAAATCGCCTTCGACGAGGAAACCACCCTCGCCGGCGAAGGCATTCTGGCTGCCGATGATGTGATGCATCAGGTGGCCGAACTCGTGCAGGAAGGTGACGACATCGCCGTACTGCATGAGGCCCGGATCCCCGGCGCTGCCCCCCGGGAAGTTGCACACCAGCGCCCCTTCCGGCAACTGCCGCCCGGCGACACCCGCCGTCACCGGCGACGAGGAGAACCACTTGTCCTTGCCCTCCCGCGGATGCATGTCGAGGTACACGCGCCCGAGCTTGCGTGCGCCCTCAAACACGTCATAGGTCGTCACCGAGGGGTGCCAGGCGGGCACGCCCGTCACCGGCCTGATCTCGACGTGAAACAGTCTGGAGGCCGTGGCGATGACGCCGCGCTCGACCTGGGGGTAGGGAAAGTACGGGCGCACGCTTTGCGAGTCGAAGTCGAACTTGGCGCGCCGGTACTGCTCCTGCCAGTAGCGCACGTCGGCGCGCGTGATGGCGCTGATCGACGGATCGCGCTGCTTCGCAAACGCGAGCAGCTGCGCCATCTCGCGGGCCCCCGGCTCGCGTGAGGCATCGTCGATCTGCTTGAGGAAGTCCGCCAGCTTCGCCGGCGAGCCGATCATCTGATCGGCCATTGCAAGGTCCGCCCAGGTGCGATAGCCGAGCAGCTGCGCCAGCTCCTGGCGTCGGGCGAGCAGCCCCCGCAGGATGTCCGTGTTGGCGGGGTAGCCGCGCTGCTCGTAGGACAGGTACACCTTGCGGCGCAGGTCGGCGCTGTTGGAAAACTTCGCCGCCGGCCAGTTATCGGGCGGGTCGGTCGTGATCTTGACGCGTCCCTGCGCGTCCGGGGCATGCGAAGCAAGATAGTCGGGGGGCAGGCCGTCGAGTTGCGACTTGTCCACCACGACGGTGCGCACGTCGTCGTGCACGGTGCGCTCGTAGGCGAGCCCGGCCTCGGTGATCTTGTCCTGCAGCGCCTTGATCCTGGCGCGCGTGGCGTCGTCCTTGTCGACGCCGGCGAGGCGATACTCGAGCAGGGTGCGCTCCAGGTAGTGACGGGTCGCGGCATCCCCCGGGGAGGGCACGGCGGCGAGCGCCTTGTAAACCGGCTGATTGAGGCTCAAGGCCGTGAGCGCGGCGTTGGCAACCTGCGTCAGCTCCTGCGCCTTGTCGCGCAGCTCCTTGCTCGCGCCGACGCCGTACAAAAGGCTCGCCTGGTAGATCGCGTAGTCGAGCTCGTTGAGCGCATTGTCGTAGGGGCGCAGCGTGTTCTGCAGGGTGCGCGCACCCTTGACCGCCAGGAGCCCGGCGACTTCGGCGTCGGCGCGGCGCATGTGCCCGTGCACCCAGGCGTCCAGGGCCGCCGGATCGCCGGCGCCCTCCCAGGCGTGCCGGTCGGTGGAGGCGGCCGGCTTCGCCGCGGGGGCGCTCGCCGCCAGGACAGGCAATGCCATGCCTGCAAGCAGGCCCAAAGCAAAGGCCAACACGTGCCTACGAGGTGGGCGAGCGGACATGAGCGACTCCCCAGGAACGCCATGCGCGAGGCACGGCTGCGCTTGTTAAGACCCCAAGTCTAGCGCGAAGCGCCGCGCGCGCACGGGCGCAGGCGCACCGCGTGCGCCGTGGCGCCGTTTTCGCGCGACGGGACGTGGGCCGCCGCCGTGTCAACGGCCTTTCCCGAACAGCTTCTCGAGCTCCGTCCGCGCCTTGTCGACCTCGGCGGTGTTGGGCGGGGTGTAGGCGGCGGCGCGCGGCTTGAAGTGATCACAGAAATTCGCGTGCGTCTTGTCGTTCACTTCCTCCGCGGTCGGCTCGCGGCAGTGCTTGGCGAGGCGCGTGTCGTAGTCCACGCACATGCGGCACACGTGCAGCTCGGCGCGGCACTTCGGGCACTCATCGAGCCGGCGCAGCGGCAGGCTCAGCTCGCTGAGCGAGGCGCCGCATTTCCAGCAGACCAGATCGTGGGCCATGCTTAAGAGAAGATACTACCGCGTGAGCGGTTGCTCCCCCTGGGCTCGTGGCTTCTGCGCCGTGCCGGGCAGGCGGCTGAGCCGGTACGAGGCGAAGGTGGACCAGCTGCCGTCCTTGCCCTGGGTCTCGATCAGCAGCGAGCCGGAATTCCCGTCCGTGGCCAGCCTGAAGGTGTCCTGGAACGCGCCTTCGGCGTAGGGAAACAGCAGCACGAGTGTCTGGCCCTCGAGCCGTCCGCTTCCCACCACGCGCGCGCCGGGCGCGCCGAACTTGTCGAGCCAGTGGGCGACGTAGTCGCCGGCCTTGGCGTCGAAACCCAGATAAACACTGGCCTCGTACCCTGGCGCAGCGCCCGCGTCGATGAGGTTCAGCTGCAGCCACGTGTCCTGAAGAACCCAGCGTGCCTCGCCGTGGTAGTGCACCGGCTTGCCGCCGAGGGTGCCGGGGAGGTCCCAGCGGCCGGCGAGCTGCGCGAGGAATGCATCGGTGGCGTGCGCCGGCGGCGTCGGGACGGGTGCGGGCGGCGTGGCAGCGGGCGCCGCCAGCGGGCAGGTAAGGGCGAGCAGCAGCGCGAGATAGCGGAGTTTGATTCTCGAGGTCATGGCAGCCTCCCGATTACACAGTTCACTCCGCCGGCGCGGTGCCGCGGGTGCGCACGCGCAAAAAGTCATCCAGCACACGCCCCGTGTGCGACTGCTTGCGACGGCGCGCGATGTGCGCCGGGGCTCCCTGGGCGACGATGCGGCCACCGCCTGCGCCCGCCTCCGGCCCCAGGTCCACAATCCAGTCCGCTTCCGCCATGATATCCAGGTTGTGCTCGACCACCACCGCGGTGTTGCCGGCGGCGACCAGCCGGTGCAGCACGTGGATCAGCTTCTCGACGTCCGCCATGTGCAGCCCGACGGTCGGCTCGTCCAGCACGTAAAGAGTGTGCTTGGGTTTCTGGCGCAGGCCTGGCGCCTGAGTCTCGCGCACCTTGGACAGCTCGGTGACCAGCTTGATGCGCTGCGCTTCGCCGCCGGAGAGTGTCGGGCTGGGCTGCCCCAGCGTCAGATAGCCGAGCCCCACGTCCTGCAGGAGCTTCAGGGCATGGTGCAGCCGCGGAT
>CATPBM010000269.1 GCA_955652625.1 uncultured Steroidobacteraceae bacterium | reverse complement strand
CCGCTACTACCCGGCCGGGGAGGTCAGCGGGCACCTGCTCGGCTTTACCAACGTCGATGATGCGGGGCAGGAGGGACTCGAGCTCGCGTTCGATCACTGGCTGGCGGGTGAGGACGGTGCCAAACGCGTCATCCAGGACCGCTACGGCCGCATCGTGCAGAACGTCGAGAGCATTCGCCCCGCGCGGCCGGGGCGCGATCTCGTGCTGTCGATCGACCTGCGCATCCAGTACCTCGCTTATCGGGAGCTGAAGGCCGCAATCCGCGACCAGCGCGCGCGCGCCGGCTCGGTGGTGGTGCTCGACGTCGCCACTGGCGAAGTGCTCGCCATGGTGAATCAGCCCGCCTACAACCCCAACGACCGCGACCAGATCGAGGCAGCGGCCTACCGCAACCGCGCCGCGACCGACATCTTCGAGCCCGGCTCCTCCATCAAGCCGTTCTTCGTCGCCGCTGGTCTCGCCTCCGGCAAGTACGACGAGCGCAGCGTCATCGACACCTCGCCCGGATTCTTCAAAGTGGGCGCCAAGATCTTCGAGGACGAGCACAACCTCGGTGCGATCAACATCGCCACGGTGCTCGCCAAGAGCTCGAACGTAGGTATGGCGCACATCGCGCTCACGCTGCCGCCGCAGGAAATCTGGACCACCCTCACACGGCTGGGGTTCGGCCAGGTCAGCACCAGCGGGTACCCCGGGGAGTCCGCGGGGCTGTTGCCTGCCTACTCGCAGTGGCGCCCCATCGGCATCGTCACCATGTCGCACGGCTACGGACTGTCGGTCACGCCGCTGCAGCTCGCACATGCCTACGCCACCATCGGTGCTTTCGGCATCGTGCGGCCGGTGTCGTTCCTGCGCCTCGAGGCGCCCCCGCTCGGTCAGCGCGCTCTCGAAGCCCAGGTCTGTCGCGAGCTCGTCGGCATGCTCGAGTCGGTGGTCGCGGCCGAGGGCACGGGCAAGCTCGCCGCGATCCCCGGCTATCGCGTCGCGGGCAAGACCGGCACCGCCTGGAAGGCCACGGCGGGGGGCTACTCGACGGATCGGTACATGGCGGTGTTCGGCGGCGTCGCTCCCGAGAGCGCGCCGCGCCTCGCCGCAGTGGTGGTGATCGACGAACCGAACGCCGGGCAGCACATGGGCGGCCAGGTGGCAGCTCCCGTGTTCTCCAGGATCGTGGGCGGGGCCCTGCGCCTGCTCGCGGTGGCGCCCGATCAGCCCATCAACACCCCCGAGCAGCTGCCGGCGGGTCCCGCGCTGGGTAACGTGCGCACGGCGGCGCTGCGATGACGGTCCTGGGGCAGTCGGGCGCTTGCGGGTCGCCACGCCCGCTGGCCGAGCTTGCGGCGGGGTTTGCCACCGTGCCCGCGGAAGTGGTGGTAAACGATGTGACCCTCGACAGCCGTGCCGCGACGCCCGGCGCGCTGTTTCTCGCCTGCCGCGGCCGTACTCACCATGGCCTCGCCTTCGCCACCCAGGCGGTGGCGCGCGGCGCCCGTGCAGTGCTCTACGAGCGCGGCACCGGCGCGCCGCTTGCCCCGCCGCTCGGCGCGGGCACTTTCGTCGCCGAAGTTCCCGAGCTTACCGAGCGCGCCGGCCTCATCGCCGATCGCTTCTTCGGCTCCCCCTCGCAGCAGCTGACGGTCGCCGGCATCACCGGCACCAACGGCAAGACGACCTGCGCGTGGCTGCTGGCGCAGGCGTTGCAGCACGCCCGCAGGCCCGCCGGCTACATCGGCACCCTGGGCGTGGGCATACCTCCGCAAGTCACCCCGACGCTGCACACCACCTCCGATGCCGTGACCATTCAGCGTCAGCTGGCAGCTCTTCGGGCGCAAGGCGCGGCGTGCGTGAGCATGGAAGTCTCCTCGCACGCGCTCGACCAGGCGCGTGTCAACGGAGTGCGCTTCCACACGGCCGCCTTCACGAACCTCACGCGCGATCACCTGGACTATCACGGCACCATGCAGGCCTACGGCGCTGCCAAGGCGCGCCTGTTCACCTGGCCGGGACTCACCCACCGCATTATCAACATCGATGACGCGTTCGGGACGGCGCTCGCGGCGCAGGACTCCCCGGCGCGGCTGATCGTCACCGCGCGCGCCGCCTCCGAGGCGTTCCTGCCGCGCGCGGCGCTGTTCGTGCGCGCCACCTCCGTAACCGCCGATCCGGGCGGGCTGCTGGTGGAGGTCGAGTCGAGCTTCGGCAGGGCGGAGCTGCCGCTGCGCCTGATGGGGGATTTCAACGTCGACAACGCGCTCACGGTGCTCGCGGTACTGCTCGCGTGGGACATCCCGCTTCGGGAGGCCGCCCGCGCACTCGCGCAGTGCCGCCCGGCGAGCGGACGCATGGAGATGTTCGGCGGCCGCGGGCGCACGCCGCTCGTCATCGTCGACTATGCGCACACGCCCGATGCGCTCGCCAAGGCGCTGCGCGCCGCGCGCCTGCACTGCCGCGGTCTGCTGCGCGTGGTGTTTGGCTGTGGCGGGGACCGCGACGCGGGCAAGCGCCCGCTGATGGGGCAGATCGCCGCCGAACTCGCCGACGACATCATCCTGACGGACGATAACCCGCGCACCGAGGATCCGGCGCGGATCATCGCCGCTATCGCCGCCGGCATCGCGCAGCGTGCGCCGCTGGTCATCGAGCACGACCGCGCGCTCGCCATCCGCCTGAGTCTGCAGCGCTCCGCCCTGGACGATGTCGTGCTCATCGCCGGCAAGGGACACGAGGACTACCAGATCCACGGCACGACGCGTCGCGCGTTCCGCGACCAGGCGATCGTCGGCGAGGAGCTCGCGAGGCTTCCGGCATGAAGCGAACCCTCGCCGAATTCGCCAAAGCGTGCGGCGGCCGTCTCCAGGGTGCGGATGCGCCGTTCACGGACGTGGTGAGCGACACGCGTGGCCTCGCGCCGGGACAGTTGTTCGTCGCGCTCAGCGGGCCGAACTTCGACGGCCACGAGTTCGTCGCAGCAAGCGCCGCCGCGGGCGCCGCCGGCGCGCTGGTCGATCGAGTGCAGCCGGTAGCGCTGCCGCAGATCCTGGTGCGCGACACGCAGGCGGGGCTCGAGCGTGCCGCACGCGCCTGGCGCGCGGCCTTCAGCGGCCCTCTCGTCGGGGTCGCGGGCAGCAACGGCAAGACCACCGCCAAGGAAATGACGGCCGCGATCCTCGCTACCGCCGGCGCGTGTCTCGCGACCCGCGGCAACCTCAACAATCACATCGGCGTGCCGCTGACGCTGCTGCGTCTCACGCCGCAGCATCGCTTCGCGGTGGTGGAGATGGGTGCCAATCGAGCTGGCGAGGTCGCAGCCCTGGCCGACATGGCGCGCCCCTCGGTCGGCATGATCACCAACGCCGGCGCGGAACACCTCGAGGGGTTCGGGAGCCTTGAGGGTGTAGCACGCGCGGAAGGGGAAATGGTCGCGGGGCTCGCGCCGGCGGCTACCGCAGTCATCAACGCGGACGATGAGTTCGCGCAACTGTGGCGCGCTCTGACGCACGCGCGGGTGGTGACTTTCGGCGTACGTGCGCCGGCGGACTTCAGCGCGAGCGAGGTGCGAACCTCGGTCGGGGCCGAGGGCTTTCGTACTCAGTTCCGACTCAATGCCCCCGAGGGCGATACGACCATCCGCCTCGGCGTGGGCGGCGCGCACAACGTTGCCAACGCACTTGCGGCCGCCGCCGCCGCGGGCAGCTGCGGCGCCACGCTCGAGCAGATCGCCGCGGGTCTTGCCGCGGTACGCGCCGTGGCGGGGAGGCTGCAGTTCAAGCCGGCGCAGGGCGGCGCCTGGCTCATCGATGACTCCTACAACGCCAATCCGAGCTCGGTGCGGGCCGCCATCGAGGTGCTCGCCTCCCTCGGGGGGCGCCGCTGGCTGGTGCTCGGCGACATGGCGGAGCTCGGCGCGTTTGCGGACGAGGCGCATACCGGCATCGGTGAATTCGCCCGCGCCCAGGGCATCGAACGCCTGTATGCCACCGGCACGCTCATGACACGCGCGGTGGACAGCTTCGGCGCCGGGGCGCAGTGGTTCGCCGATACGGCGCTCCTCACCGCGGCGCTGACGCAGGCGCTGCGCGGCGCCGGCCCCGAGGTGCGCATGCTCATCAAGGGCTCGCGCTTCAATCGCCTCGAGCGGGTGGCGGACGCGCTCACGGGCGGCTCTCCTTCCAAGACGGGCGGGCATTGAGTGCTGTACTGGATCACACAACAATTCGCCGGCCGCCTGACCGGCCTGCATGTCTTTTCCTACCTGACGTTCCGCGCCATCCTCGCCACCGCCTCCGCGCTCGGTCTGTCCCTGATCGTCGGTCCCCCCATGATCGCGCGCCTTTCGCGCTACCAGATCGGACAGGTGGTGCGCGACGACGGTCCGCCCACCCACCTGCTGAAAGCGGGCACGCCGACCATGGGGGGCACGCTGATCCTGGTCACCACGCTGGTGAGCACACTGCTGTGGGCGGAGCTGTCCAACCGCCTCGTGTGGACGGTGCTCGGCGTCACCTTCGCTTTCGGGCTGATCGGCTTCTACGACGACTACCTGAAGCTCGTGGTGCGCAATCCGCGGGGCCTGGCGCCGCGCTGGAAGTACTTCTGGCAGTCGGTCGCCGGGCTCGCCACGGCAGCGACGCTCTACTACACGGCCACCGAGCCGGCGCAAACCACGCTGTTCCTGCCGTTCGTCAAGACCTTTCACGAGCCGCTGACCGCCTTCGGCTTCGTGCTGATCACCTACCTGATGATCGTCGGCATGAGCAACGCGGTGAATCTCACCGACGGGCTCGACGGGCTCGCGGTCATGCCGGCGGCGCTGGTGAGCGCGGCGCTGGGGATTTTCGCCTACGCCAGCGGCAACGCGGTGTTCGCCCGCTACCTCGGGATTCCCGACATCCACGGCGCGGGGGAGCTGCTCATCTTCTGCGCCTCCCTCGCCGGGGCGGGCCTGGGCTTTTTGTGGTTCAACTCCTACCCGGCCCAGGTCTTCATGGGCGATGTCGGGGCGCTTGCCATCGGCGCTGCCATTGGCGTGCTGGCGGTGATCGTGCGCCAGGAGCTCGTGGTGCTGGTGATGGGCGGGGTGTTTGTGCTCGAGACCGCCTCGGTCATCCTGCAGGTGGCCTCCTTCAAGCTCACCGGCCGGCGCATTTTCAGGATGGCGCCGATCCCCCACCACTTCGAGCTCAAGGGCTGGGCGGAGCCGAAGGTGATCGTGCGCTTCTGGATCATCTCGCTGCTGCTGGTGCTCGCCGGGCTGGCTACGCTGAAACTGCGATGAGCACCGCCCGCGACAGCGCACCGTACGCCGTGATCGTGGGCTTAGGTTCCACCGGGCTCTCCTGCGCCCGCTATCTGCGCGCGCACGGCTGGCGGCTCGCCGTCACCGACACCCGTGCGGCGCCGCCGCGCCTGGCCGAGCTCGCGGCGCTCGATGCCGGCATTGCGGTGCGTCTCAGTGGGCTCGACACGACGCTGCTGCCGGGCGCGGTGTGCGTGGTCGCCTCCCCCGGTGTGCCGCTGACGGATCACTTCTTCGCCGAGGCCCGGCGCCTGCACCTGGAAATCGTCGGTGACGTCGAGCTCTTTGCGCGCGCCGCCGCCGCTCCGGTAGTCGGCATCACCGGCACGAACGGCAAGAGCACCGTCACCTCGCTGGTGGCGCGCATCGCGCAGCGCGCGGGGCTCAAGGTGCGCGTCGGCGGAAACCTGGGCGAGCCGGCGCTCGAGCTCCTCAGCCAGGGCACGCAGCTGTACGTGCTCGAGCTGTCGAGCTACCAGCTCGAGACCACCAGCACTCTCAATTGCCGCGCCGCCACGGTGCTCAACGTCAGCCCCGATCACCTCGACCGCTATGCCTCGCTTGCGAGTTACGCGGCGGCCAAGGCGCGCATCTTTGCGCGCTGCGACACCGCGGTGATCAATCTCGATGACCCGCTCGTGGTCGCGATGCCGCGCGCGGCGCGGCGAACCCTGAGCTTTTCCCTGCGCGCGGCGATCGGCGCCGACTACGCGGTCGCCATGCTCGGAGGGGAGTGGTGGCTGACGCGAGCCGAGGCGCCGCTCATGTCGATGTCGGCCATGAAGATCAAGGGGCTGCACAACGCCGCCAACGCCCTCGCCGCGCTGGCGCTCGGCGAGGCGCTCGCGCTGCCGCTGCCGCCGATGCTCGAGGAGCTCGCGGCCTTCCCCGGCCTCCCGCATCGCTCGCAGTGGGTCGCGGGGGGGGGGGGGGGGGGGGGGGGCGGCGGGGGGGCCCGGGGGGGGGGGGGCGGTGGGGGCGGCGCGCCCCGGCGCGCGCCCCGGCGGGGGCGGGGGGGGGGGGGGGGGAGCCCCCCGGGGGAGGGGCGACGGGGGGCGCGG
>CATPBM010000268.1 GCA_955652625.1 uncultured Steroidobacteraceae bacterium | reverse complement strand
CCACGAGCTCAATGTGCTGCCGGTCTACAAGCGTGTCGACACCTGTGCGGCCGAGTTCGCCACCTCCACCGCCTATCTGTACTCCACTTACGAGGAGGAGTGCGAGGCGCAGCCAACGGAGCGGCGCAAGATCATGATCCTGGGCGGCGGACCCAACCGCATCGGCCAGGGGATCGAGTTTGATTACTGCTGCGTGCACGCGGCGCTGCAGCTGCGCGAGGACGGCTTCGAGACCATCATGGTCAACTGCAACCCCGAAACCGTCTCCACCGACTACGACACCTCCGATCGTCTGTACTTCGAGCCGCTCACGCTCGAGGATGTGCTCGAGATCCTGGCGGTCGAAAAACCCGAGGGCGTCATGGTGCAGTTCGGCGGCCAGACGCCACTGAAGCTATCGCGGGCGCTCGAGGCGGCCGGCGCGCCCATCATCGGCACCTCCCCCGACTCCATCGACGTCGCCGAGGACCGCGAGCGCTTCCAGGCGCTGGTGAAGAAACTCGGTCTCAAGCAACCGGCCAACGCCACCGCGCGCACCGAGGACCAGGCGGTGGCGCTGGCGCGCGAGGTGGGCTTTCCGCTCGTGGTGCGGCCCTCGTACGTGCTCGGCGGGCGCGCGATGGAAGTGGTGTTCACCGAGGAGGACCTGCGCACCTACATGACCCACGCGGTGCAGGTGTCCAACGACAGCCCGGTGCTGCTTGATCGCTTCCTCGACGTCGCCATCGAGGTCGACGTTGATGCGGTGTGCGACGGCGAGGACGTGCTGATCGGCGGCATCATGGAGCACATCGAGCAGGCCGGGGTGCATTCGGGGGACTCGGGCTGCTCGCTGCCGCCCAACAGCCTGAGCCGCGAGATGCAATCCGACCTGCGCGAGCAGACGCGCAAGCTCGCGCGGGCGCTGAATGTCGTGGGGCTGATGAACATACAGTTTGCGATCCAGGCGGGTGTGATCTACGTGCTCGAGGTCAACCCGCGCGCCTCGCGCACTGTGCCCTTCGTTTCCAAGGCGACGGGACTGCCGCTCGCCAAGATCGCGGCGCGCGTCATGACCGGACGCAAGCTCAAGCAGCTGGTGGGCGCGGTGGAGCGGGTGCCGGCCTACTTCTCGGTGAAGGAAGCGGTGTTCCCCTTCATGAAGTTCCCCGAGGCCGACCCGATCCTGGGTCCCGAGATGAAATCTACCGGCGAGGTAATGGGCACGGGGCGCACCTTCGGCGAGGCCTACGCCAAGGCGCAGACCGCCTCGGGAGTGGTGCTGCCGCGGCACGGAGTGTGCTTCATCAGCGTGCGCGACCGCGACAAGGCTCCGGCGGTCACCCTCGCCAGGAAGCTCATCGAGCGCGGCTTTGAAGTGCTCGCCACCGAGGGCACGGCGCGGGCGCTCGCCGAGGCCGGCGTCGCCTGCCGCCGGGTGAACAAGGTGCGCGAAGGCCGGCCGCACATCGTCGACATGATCAAGAACGACGAGATCGACCTCATCGTCAACACCACCGAGGGCAAGCAGGCTATCCGCGAATCCAATTCGATCCGCCGTGAAGCCGTGCACCACCGCGTGACCTACTACACCACGCTCGCCGCCGGGCTTGCGACCTGCGAGGCGCTTGATCATCTCGATGAGGTGGAGGTGAACCGCCTGCAGGATCTGCACCTGGAGGCGCTGCCGGCATGAAGCGCACCCCCATGACGCTGCGCGGCGCCGAGGCCCTGCGTGCGGAACTCAAGCGGCTGAAGTCCGAGAGCCGGCCCGCGGTCATCAAGGCGATCACCGAAGCGCGCGGACACGGGGATCTGTCCGAGAACGCCGAGTACCACGCCGCGCGCGAGCAGCAGGGCTTCATCGAGGGACGCATCAAGGAGATCGAGCACAAGCTCGCCAGCGCCGAGGTCATCGATCCGGCCACGCTTCCCAACACCGGCAAGGTAGTATTTGGTGCGCAGGTGGAGCTCGAGGACCAGGCCGATGGCGCACGCGTTGCCTACCAGGTTGTCGGGGAGGACGAGGCGGACATCCGCGCCGGGCGCGTGTCGGTCACCTCGCCCATCGCGCGGGCGCTCGTGGGCAAGTCCGAAGGCGAGGTCGTTGACGTCGCCGCCCCCGGCGGCACGCGTTCGTATGAGATCGTTGCTGTCCGCGTCGGCTAGGTATCGGGGATCAGGATTCGCGGCATGTCCGCTCGCGGGCGATAGAGCACCCCCACGTTGCCGATGCGGTGGATGAGCGCGCTGCCGGTGCGGCGCGCCAGCCCGGCGAAGAGCTCATCGCGCCCCTCCCGGTCACCCCCGGGAGCCTTCACCTTGATGAGCTCGTGATCGTGCAGCGCGCGCTCGGTTTCGCGGGCGAGCGCCTCAGTCAGGCCGGCGCTGCCCAGCCGGATCACGGGCTTCAATGCGTGGGCGAGCCCGCGCAGGTGCCTGCGCTGCGCTTCCGAGAGTTGCGGCGCGCCCATGCCGGCGGGATGCGCGACGGGCTCCATGGGCTCATTATGAATGAGGAACTTATGTGCGACAGGGCCAACTAAATTTATGACCCGCCGTTCCAGGAGCAGTGACAGGTGGCTGAAGGAGCACTTCGCGGACCCGTTCGTGCAGCGGGCCCAGAGCGAAGGGTGGCGCTCGCGGGCGGTCTTCAAGCTCGAGGAACTCGACCGGCGCGAGAAGCTGCTGAAGCCAGGAGGGATCTGCCTCGACCTGGGCGCGGCTCCGGGAGCATGGAGCCAGTACGCGAAGCGGCGGGTGGGCCGCAACGGGCGGGTGATCGCCACGGACATCCTGCCCATGCCGCAGCTGCCGGGGGTGCAGTTCATGCAGGGAGATTTTCGCGAGGCCGCGGTGTTCGAGCAGGTGCTGGCCCTCTTGCCGCAGGGACAGGTGGACGTCGTGCTCTCGGACATGGCACCGAACTTGAGCGGGGTCGATGTCATCGACCAGCCCCGCTCCATGTACCTTGCCGAGCTGGCGCTTGATATGGCCGGACGCGTCTTGAAGCCAGGCGGGGACGCCCTGATCAAGGTCTTCCAGGGCGTGGGTTTCCAGGAATTCGTGCACAGCGCACGCGCCAGGTTCGCCCGCGTGAAGCTGGTGAAGCCTCAGGCCTCCCGGTCCCGCAGCCCGGAGATCTATTTACTGGCCATGCAGTTTCGCTTGGTGTAGGTTGTTTTTGAACCCGCGCCGCGCGATGCCAAACAAGGACGCAAGCCTTTGAACGATTTGACAAAGAACATCCTGCTTTGGGTGGTCATCGTGCTCGTGTTGCTGGCGGTTTTCAGCCGCTACATGCCCACCGTCGGCCAGCCGCAGGATGTCTATTACTCCGACTTCCTGGATGACGTAAAGAGCGACCGCGTCGACAAGGTCGTCATGCAGGGCGACATGATCGTCGGGGAGCGCAAGGACAAGTCGACCTTCAAGACCCGCAACCCCGAGACCGATTACACCGCGCTCATCGGCACGCTGGCGAAGAATCACGTCAAGATCGAATCCCGCGAGCCGAAGCAGCCGAACTTCATCGGTCAGCTGCTCCTGCAGATGGCGCCCGCCTTCCTTCTGATACTGGTATTCCTGTACAAGCTGCGGCAGATGCAGGGAGCATCCGGGGGGCGCGGAGCCATGTCCTTTGGCAAGAGCCGCGCGCGCCTGCTGGGCGAGGATCAGGTG
>CATPBM010000267.1 GCA_955652625.1 uncultured Steroidobacteraceae bacterium | reverse complement strand
CTTCGAGCAGCGCCGCGAGCGTGCGCCATAGTCTGGAATCCGCGTGCGTCAGGTCCTCGGCGGCCACCTGCATGAACTGCCACAACGAGTGCACCGGTGGCTCGACGCGCTGGCCGCACGCCGCGCAGTAGCGCCCACTCAACGCGGCGCCGCAGTTCTCGCAGCGTGCAGCGGCGAGCGCGCTGCCGGGTACTGGCGAGGGCCGCGCACCCGCCTGCGCCGCAGCGCTCGGGGGCGCTGCGGCGGGCACCGTCGCCGGTGGCGCAGGGGCGACCGGCGTCGCGGTGCTCATGCGACGTGCGCGCTGGCAACCGCCTGCGGCAACGGTGCACTCAGGGTACCGAGCGCATGCGGCTCGAAGTCATCGACGTGGATCAGCTCCATGACCTTGCGATCGTAGTCGCGCAGCGCCGCGGCCTCGGTTTCCGAGACGATCCCCAGGCTAAGCGCCTGCTGGATCCTCCCCGGCAGGTCAAGCGCGGTGACCTTGCCGGTCTTGACGCCCTCGACGCGAATGCGCTTCTCCAGCGGTTCGAGCTGCACCGCGAGCAGCAGCGCCTCCTGCAGCAGTCCCAGCGGGTTGCCGGGCTCGAGGGTCCAGTAGATGTACTGGCAGAGCCGCTCGCGGGCGGCGGTCGGACTGGTCACGAGTGCGGCGACCGTGCGGCCCAGGCGGTCGCCGGGCGCCGAGTAGAAGCGTCCGCGGGGGAAGATGAGCACGCGCATGAGGGCGCCGAGGGGCCGGTTGGGAAAGTTGCGCAGGAACCCGTGCAGCTGCTCCTGCGCGTGGTAGAGCAGATTGCGGCACGCCCACTCGACGATGGGCAGATCCTCTTCCTGGCGGCCCTGGTTCTCATGGTGCTTGAGCACCATGGAGGCCAGGTACATGCACGAGAGCACGTCTCCGAGGCGCGCCGACAGCCCCTCCTTCTTCTTCAGGTATCCGCCGAGGGTGAGCATCGCGACGTCCACGGCGAAGGCGAACGAGGCGGAAAAGCGCACGATGTGCTGGTAGTAGCGGGCGGTCGCGCCCTCTACGGGCGCGCGTGTGAAGCGCGCGTGGGTGAGGGCCATGACAAACGAGCGCACCGCGTTCGAGATCGTGAAGCCGATGTGCCCGAACAGGGCGCGGTCGAACTGCTCGACGCCTGCGACGCGGTCGGGATTGCGTGCGGCGCGCATCTCGCGCAGCACGAACGGATGGCAGCGGATGGCGCCCTGGCCGAAGATGATGAGATTGCGGGTGAGGAGGTTGGCGCCCTCCACGGTTATCGCGACCGGCACCACCTCGTAGCCGCGCCCGAGATAGTTCCTGGGTCCCAGGCAGATGCCCTTGCCGCCGTGCACGTCCATGGCGTCGTTGGCCACCTGACGGCCCATTTCGGTGACGTGATACTTGAGCATCGCGGACGGCACCGAGGGCTTTTCGCCGCCGTCGATGGCGCCGGCGGTGACCGAGCGGGCGGCGTCCATGGTGTACGTGAGTCCTACCATGCGCGCGATGACCGTCTCCACTCCCTCGAACTTGCCCACCGGCATGTTGAATTGCGTGCGGATGCGCGCATAGGCCCCGGTCGCCCATACGCCCGCCTTGGCCCCGCCGGTGGCGTTGGAGGGCAGCGAGATGCAGCGGCCGACCGAGAGCTGCTCCACCAGCATGCGCCAGCCGCTGCCGGCCATCGCGGCGCCGCCGATGATGAAGTCCAGAGGCACGAACACGTCCTTGCCCTGGATCGGTCCGTTCTGGAACGGGATGTTGAGCGGGAAGTGGCGCCGCCCGATGGTGACACCCGGCGTGTTGCGCGGGATCAGGGCGCAGGTAATGCCGAGGTCGGTCGTGTCCCCGGGCAGCCGCTCGGGGTCGAACATGCGGAACGCGAGACCGATGACGGTGGCCACCGGCGCAAGGGTGATATAGCGCTTGGAGAAGTTGAGCTTCAGCCCGATCACCTCGCGTCCCTGCCAGGTGCCGCGGCAGACGATGCCGGTGTCGGGAATGGAGCCGGCATCCGACCCGGCGCGCGGCCCGGTAAGCGCGAAGCACGGCACCTCCTCACCGCGGGCGAGGCGCGGCAGGTAGTGGTTCTTCTGCTCCTCGGTGCCGTAGTGATTGAGCAGCTCCGCGGGCCCCAGCGAATTGGGCACGGCGACGGTAGAGGATGCGGTGGCGCTGCGGCTCGAGATCTTCGCCAGCACGCACGAGTGCGCGTAAGCGGAGAACTCCAGGCCGCCGTACTTCTTCGGGATGATCATCGCGAAGAAGCCCTTGGTCTTGAGGAACTCCCAGACCTCCGGCGGCAGGTCGCCACGCTCATGCGTGATGTTCCAGTCATCGAGCATCCGGCACAGCTCCTCGCACGGGCCATCGAGGAAGGCGGCTTCCGCGCCCGAGAGCTGCGGGGGCTTCGCGGCCAGCAGCTTCTGCCACTGCGGCGCGCCGGTGAACAGCTCCCCGTCCCACCAAACGGTGCCCGCTTCCAGCGCTTCCTTCTCGGTCTGCGACATGGTCGGCAGGAGCTTGAGGTACGTGCGCATGAACGGGCGGGTGATGAACTCCTTTCGCAGCGGCCGTACGTTGAGGAGCCACAGCGCCGCGAGCAGTACCCAGAGGAACCCCTTCCAGATGCCGGCCGGCGCCCCGAGCACGGTGTACGCGGCGAGCAGCACCGTGAAGGTCACCGTGAAGGCGAGCAGCGACAGGCGCCGGTAGGCCAGGAACACCAGCGCCGCGATGAACAGCAGCGTGATGACGCCGCCTATCTTCGTGACCGCGAAGGCCGCCGCCACGACGATGAGCAGGGAGACGATAGCGCCCAACATGTAACTTCCTCCGCGCCGCGTGCACCGCCGGCGGCGGCGCGCGTCGCACCAAACGTCAGCCGAGAAGGTCCTTCACCCCATCGCGCTCCTCGCGCAGCTCGGCGTGCGTCGCGTCCATGCGCTTGCGACTGAAGTCATCCACGGCAAGTCCGGCGACGATGTGGTAGGCGCCGTTCTCGGTGGTGACCGGGTATGAGTAGATGACGCCTTCCGGGATCCCGTAGCTGCCGTCCGCGGGCACCGCCATGCTCACCCAGTCGCCCTTGGCCGTGCCGTGCACCCAGGTGTGCACGTGATCGATCGCAGCGGACGCGGCCGAAGCGGCCGAGGAGGCGCCGCGGGCCTTGATGACGGCCGCACCGCGCTGTTGCACGACCGGGATGAAGCTCTCCTCGATCCACTGCTGGCTCACGAGTGACCTGGCCGCCTTGCCGCCAACTTCCGCATGCATGAGATCGGGGTATTGCGTGGCGGAGTGGTTGCCCCAGATGGTCATGCGACGGATGTCGCGCACGTGGGCGCCGGTCTTGTGCGCCAGTTGCGACAGCGCGCGGTTGTGATCCAGGCGCGTCATCGCGGTGAAATTGCGCGCATCGAGATCTCTGGCGTTCGCCCTGGCGATGAGCGCGTTGGTGTTGG
>CATPBM010000266.1 GCA_955652625.1 uncultured Steroidobacteraceae bacterium | reverse complement strand
CAGCAGCCGGTCGGCAGTGAGATTCAGGGCCTCGGCCGCCGCCTCCTTCTTGTCCTGGCTCTTCCACAGGATGGACGCACAGCCTTCCGGGGAGATTACCGAATAGGTGCTGAACTGCAGCATGAGCAGTCGATCGCAAACCCCGATGCCAAGCGCGCCGCCCGATCCTCCTTCGCCCGTCACCACGGTGACGATGGGGATGCGCAACACCGACATCTCGAAGAGATTGCGGGCAATGGCCTCGCTCTGGCCGCGCTCCTCGGCGCCGACGCCCGGGTAAGCCCCTTGGGTATCGATCAGCGTCACCAGCGGCAGACCGAAGCGCTCGGAGAGGCGCATCAGGCGCAGCGCCTTGCGATAGCCCTCGGGCTTGGGCATGCCGTAGTTGCGCCGTACCCTTTCCTTCGTGTCGCGCCCCTTCTGGTGGCCGATGATCATCAGCGCCCGATCATCGATGCGCGCCAGGCCCCCGACGATGGCGCCGTCGTCGGCGTACATGCGATCGCCGTGCAGCTCGTTGAACTCGGTGCAGATGGCGTTCACGTAGTCGAGCGTATAGGGCCGATGCGGGTGGCGTGCGAGTTGCGTGATCTGCCACGGCGTCAGGTTGGAAAAAATGCTCTGCGTGAGCTGCCGGCTCTTCGCCTGCAGCCGGCCGATCTCGTCGTGGATGTTGACTTCGGACTCCGAAGTCACGTGCCGGAGTTCCTCGATCTTCGCTTCGAGCTCGGCGATGGGCTGTTCGAAGTCGAGGAATGAGACGGCCATGGGCGAAAGCGTACCCTAACTCAGCGCCCATCGGCGGAGAATGATGACCCGGAGCTCGCCGGCGGCGCTGCGTACACGACCTGCACCGCGTCGCGTCCCACCAGGCCTTCGAGTTGCTCGAGAAGCTCGCGGCTCGCGCGCACCGTCCACTCGGGCCCGAGCGTGAGCGCACCGCTTGCGGTGCTGCCGGCGTACTCGATGGTGACCGGGCACGGCCCCGGACGCCACGGCGCGAGGATCCCCGCGAGGCGCTCGCCGAGCGCGGCGGTCTCCGCGTGCCCGCAGTGGATCACCAGGCGCCGCGCCTCCTGCTCGCGCACCTTGTCGAGCTCGGTGATGCGGCGCGCGGACAATCGCCAGGCGTCGCTGAACTCATCGAAACGCAACAGGCCCTCGACCAATACCAGCGCGTCCTTCGCGATCAGGTCGCGGTGCTTGTGGTAGGTCTCCTCGAACAGCATCGCCTCGATGCGCGCGGTACGGTCATCGAGGGTGAGGATCACGCGCGGCCCACGTTTCTTTACTTCGTCGATGAGTCCCGCGACCGTCACCTGCTTACCGCCGCCGAAGCGCCCGGGTTCGAAGCCTGCAATCGGCCGGTCGCTCACCAGGTCGCCGATGCGGTGCGACACGAACCGCGGCAGGCTCGACTCGAATCGCGCGAGCGGATGGCCGGTCAGATACAGCCCGAGCGTGTCGCGCTCACCGGCCAGGCGCACCGCTTCGCTCCACTCGGGCAACGGCGTCGTGCGGCGCGCGTGCGGCGCGCTCGTGCGCTCATCCCCGGCGAGCCCGAACAGATCGTTCTGCCCGGCCTCGTGGGCACGGGTGTTCTGGCCGCCGAGCTGCATGGCACTGCCTAAGCAGTCCATCAGCGTCGCGCGGTTCGCGCCGAGGGCATCCAGGCTCCCGGAGCGCAGCAGCGCCTCGAGCATGCGGCGGTTGACCTTCTGCAGATCCAGGCGCCGGCACAGATCCTCGAGGCTGGCATAGGCGCCGTGCGCCTCGCGCTCCCCGATCAGCGCCTCGACCGCCGCCTCGCCCACTCCGCGCACAGCGCCGAGTCCGTAGCGGATGCTGCGCTCCCCACAGGCCGCGAACGCATAGCGCGAGGCGTTGACATCCGGCGCCAGCACGGTGAGCCCCATGTCGCTGCATTCCTTGATGAGTGTCACCACCTTGTCGGTGTGATCCATGTCGGCCGACAGCACCGCGGCCATGAACTGTGCCGGGTAGTGCGCCTTCAGGTAAGCGGTCTGGTAGGCCAGCAGCGCGTAGGCTGCGGAGTGCGACTTGTTGAAGCCGTAGCCGGCGAACTTCTCCATCAGGTCGAAAATGTGCGCCGCGACCGTCTCGCGCACGCCGCGCGCAACCGCGCCGCCGACGAACACCGAGCGCTGCAGCGCCATCTCCTCCGGGCTTTTCTTGCCCATCGCCTTGCGCAGCAGATCGGCGCCGCCGAGGGTGTAACCGGCGAGCACCTGGGCGATCTGCATCACCTGCTCCTGGTAGAGGATCACGCCGTAGGTGGGCTTGAGGATCGACTCCAGGCTCGCGTGCAGATAATCAACGGGCGCCTCGATGCGGCCGTGCTTGCGGTTGATAAAGTCATCCACCATGCCCGACTGCAGCGGGCCGGGTCTGAAGAGCGCGACCAGCGCCACGATGTCCTCAAAGCAATCCGGCTGCAGACGGCGGATGAGGTCCTTCATGCCGCGCGATTCGAGCTGGAACACGGCGGTGGTGCGGCAGGACTTGAGCAGGGCATAGGTGGCAGGGTCGTCCATCGCCAGCGTGCTCACCTCGAGCGCCGGAGCCGGCGGTGCGCGGTCGCGATTGATCAGCGCAACGGCGCGATCGATGATCGTGAGCGTACGCAGCCCCAGGAAATCGAACTTCACCAGCCCCGCCGCCTCGACGTCGTCCTTGTCGAATTGCGTGACGACGCTGCCGCCGGCGGCATCGCAGTACAGCGGCGCGAAGTCAGTCAGCACCGAGGGCGCGATCACGACGCCGCCGGCATGCATGCCGGCGTTGCGCGTGAGGCCCTCGAGCGAACGCGCCAGGTCGATGAGGTTCTTGACCTCGTCCTCGCCCTGGTAAAGGCGCTTCAGCTCCGGCTCCTTCTCGAGCGCACCATCGAGGGTGATGCCGAGCTCGAAAGGAATGAGCTTGGCGATACGGTCGACGTAACCGTAGGTCATGCCGAGCACGCGGCCGACGTCGCGCACCACCGCCTTCGCGGCCATGGTGCCGTAGGTGATGATCTGCGACACGCGCTCGCGGCCGTACTTGCCCGCGACGTAGTCGATGACCCGGTCGCGTCCGTCCATGCAGAAGTCGATATCGAAGTCGGGCATGGAGACGCGCTCGGGATTCAGGAAGCGCTCAAACAGCAGGTCGTAGCGAATGGGATCGAGATCGGTGATCCGCAGGCTGTAGGCGACCAGGGACCCGGCTCCCGAGCCGCGTCCCGGGCCAACGGGCACCCCGTTGTCGCGCGCCCAGCGGATGAAGTCGCCCACGATGAGGAAGTAGCCCGCGAAGCCCATCTGGCAGATGACGTCGAGCTCGCGGGCAAGGCGCTCGGTGTGCACGCCCGGCGGCTCCCCCGCGGGAGCGAAGCGCGCGGCGAGCCCGCGCGTGGCCTCGGCACGCAGGAACTCCTCGGTGCTCACCCCTTCGGGAAGCGGGTATTGCGGCAGGCGCGCCTCGCCGAGCTTCAATACCAGGCTGCAGCGGCGCGCGATTTCCACCGAGTTGGCAAGGGCTTCGGGGATATCGGCGAACAGCGCGGCCATTTCCTGCGGGGTGCGCAGATACTGCTGGCGCGAATAGCGCCGCACGCGCCCGGGATCCGCGAGCAGCGCGCCGTCGTGGATGCACACGCGCGCTTCGTGGGATTCGAACTCTTCGGGTTTGAGGAAACGCACGTCATTGGTGGCAACTACGGGCGCGCCGCGCCGGGCGGCGAGCGCGACCGCCCCGCCGATATAGACTTCCTCGCCTGGCCGGCCGAGGCGCTGCAGCTCGAGGTAAAACCGACCCGGCAGGAGCTCGAGCCACGCATCGAGTGAGCGCTCGGCGTCGTGCTCGCGCGCGTTGGCCAGCGCGCGGCCGACGTCACCCTCGAGCGCGCACGATAGCCCGATCAGGCCCTCGAGGCTCCCCGCCGACAGCCAGCGCCGATCGATACGCGGCGTGCCGCGTTCCTGTCCCTCGAGGTAGGCGCGTGTCACCAGGCGTGCGAGGTTGCGGTAGCCGGCCTGCGACTGGCACAGGAGCGTGAGGCGCGTCGGCGCCGCCTGCCGCTCGCCCTCCTCGCGCACCAGCAGGTCCACGCCCACGAGGGGCTTGACACCCGTCTTGAGCGCTTCGCGGTAGAACTTGACCATCGCGAAGAGGTTGTTCTGGTCGGTGACGGCCACGGCCGCCATGCCCGCGGCGGCCACCGCGGCGAGCAGCTGCGGCACGCGCACCACGCTGTCGCTCAGGGAATACTCCGTGTGCAATCTCAGATGGACGAAGCCCTGTGCCATCGGCGGCGTCTCAGTTCTCCAATCCCAGTGCTGTCAAGAGATCCTCATCCTCATTCTCTTCGGAGACGGCGCGCACGGGGCTGAAGGAACGGCGGTGCAGTGGCGAGGGCGCGCGCTCGCGCAACGCGTCAAGATGCGCGGGAGTGCCGTAGCCTTTGTGCACCGCGAGCTCAAAGCCCGGATAGCACACATCCAGCGCGCGCATCATCGCATCCCGGTACGTCTTGGCGAGAATCGAGGCTGCGCTGATCGCAGACACGCGCGCATCGCCGGCGATGATCGCTTCGAGCGTGCACGCGAGGGGCAGATCGGCGATGCACGGGCAGCGATTGCCATCGACGCGCACATGAGTTGGGGCGATGGGCAGCGCCAGCAGCGCCCGACGCATGGCGAGCATGGTGGCCTGCAGGATGTTCAGGCAATCGATCTCGTCGCGGTCCGCCCAGCCGATTGCCCAAGCGAGCGCGCGGACACGGATGATCGGAGCGAGACGCTCGCGCTCGGCGACTGAGAGCTGCTTCGAATCGGCGAGTCCGCGGATGCGGCGCCGTGGGTCCAGGATCACCGCCGCCGCTACCACCGGGCCTGCGAGCGGCCCGCGCCCCGCCTCATCGACGCCCGCCACGCGCGCAAGATCAGGCGTGCGCATCGCCATCTCGCGCGGCGGGCAGCGCCCCTGCGGTTCTCACCAGCTCGATGATGGCCTGCGCTGCGAGACTCGCGCCGCCGCGACGCAGCGCGCGGTGCACCGCATGGAATTGTTCGAGCAGCTCACGCACGTGCGCCGGATCCCCCATTTCGCGCAGCAGCGCATCACCCAAGGCCGCGCCGGTTACCTGCTCCTGGAAGAACTCGGGCACGAGCTGGCGGCGCGCCAGCAGGTTCGGCTGCGAAAAGTATCTCACCTTCACGAGTCCCATGGTCTTCAGGAGAAACGCGGTGACTGGGCTTAAGCGGTAGGCGACCACCATCGGTCGGCCCGAGAGCAGGGTCTCGAGGGTCGCGGTTCCCGAGGCGACGATCGCCCCATCCGCGGCCGCGAGCGCCTGCTGCGCCTGCCCCTCGAGCACGCGAATCACCGGCGCCGTATGGGCTTGCGCGATTTTCCTCTCGAACGCCTCACGCGTGCGGGTCGAGGCCATGGGCGCAATGAACCGAACTTCCGGGTGCTGCGCCGCGATGCGGCCGGCCGCCGCGATGAAGGGTGCAGCAAGGCGCGAGACCTCCCCCAGCCGGCTGCCTGGAAGCAGCGCGACGACCGGAGCCTCACCCTCGAGCCCGAGAAGCCGCCGTGCGGCGTCCCGATCGACCGGGAGGGGGATCTGGTCCGCCAGCGGATGCCCGACGAACACCGCCGGCACGTGGTGCCGGGCGTAGAACTCGGTCTCGAACGGCAGCAGGCACAGCACCAGATCGCACGCCGCGCCGATGGTGCGCACGCGCCCCTGCCGCCACGCCCACACCTGCGGGCTCACGTATTGCACGGTGCGGATCCCCACGGACTTCAGCCGCCGTGCGAGGCGCAGATTGAACTCGGGTGAATCGATGCCGACGAACACGTCCGGGCGCGCCGCGGTGAAGCGCCGCACCAGCGCGGCGCGCAGGCGCAGCAGGCGCGGCAGGTGTGTCAGCACCTCGGTGAGTCCCATGACCGCGAGCTCATCCGCGCAGGCGTAGGCCTCGCAGCCGGCGGCGATCATCTTCGGGCCCGCCACGCCGAAGCAGCTGACGCCGGGCACCCGCTCGCGCAGCGCCGCGATCAATGCCGCTCCCAGCTGATCCCCGGAATGCTCGCCCGCGACGATCGCGACGCGCAGCGGCGCAGCTGCGACGCCCGCCAGCCCCGTCGCGCTCATCGCACCAGGCTGCGCGTGGAGGCGTGGATGAACTCGACGAAGGCTTTGAGCTCGGGCCGCGTCTCGGCGAGGGGCGCAAGGCGCGCGAGCGCCTCGGCGAGCTTCAGGTCGGCGCGATACAGGGTGCGGTAGGCGTCGCGGATGTTCTTGATCTGCTCCTCGCTGAAGCCGCGGCGCTTCAACCCCTCCGAGTTGACCGCGTGCGGGACCGCGGGGTTACCCGCGACCATCACATAGGGCGGCACGTCGCGGGTGACGATGGCGCCCCCGCCCAGGAAGGCGTGCGCGCCGATCTTGGTGAACTGATGCACGGCGGACATACCCCCGAGGATCACCCAGTCGCCGATCTCGACGTGGCCGCCGAGCGCTGCGCAGTTGGCGAATACGGTATTGCTGCCCACCACGCAGTCGTGGGCGACGTGTGCGTACGCCATGAACAGATTGTCGCTGCCGATACGCGTGACCCCCCGATCGTGGGTCGTGCCGCGGTTGACGGTGCAGCTCTCCCGGAAGACGTTGCGGTCGCCGATTTCCAGGCGGGTCGGCTCGCCGCGGTATTTCTTGTCCTGGGGCGCGTCCCCAATGGAGGCGAACTGGAAGAACTGGTTGTCGGCGCCGATCGTGGTCGGCCCGTTGATCACGACGTGCGGTCCGATCAGCGTGCGCGGCCCGATCTGCACCTGCGGGCCTACGATGCTGAAGGGGCCGACGCTGACGTCCGCGGCCAGCTGCGCCTCGGAGGACACGATGGCGCGCGCGTCGATCACCGCCCCACCTCCGGCGCCACCATCATGTGCGCGTGTGCGACCTCATGCTCGCCTACCAGCGCCGTGGTCGAGAAGCGCCAGATGCCTTTGAGCGAGCGCTCCAGCTGCGCGGTCAGCAGCAGCTGGTCGCCGGGCACTACCGGTCTGCGGAAGCGCGCCTTGTCGATGCCGACGAAGTAAAAGCGCGTGTTGTGGTCCGGAATCACGTTGGCAGTCACGAAGCACAGGATGCCTGCGGTCTGCGCCAGCGCTTCGATGATCATGACGCCCGGCATCACCGGGCGGTGAGGAAAGTGGCCGGGAAAGAACGGCTCGTTGTAGGTAACGTTCTTCAGCGCGCGGATGCTCTGCCCAGGGCGGCATTCGAGCACCCGGTCCACCAGCAGAAACGGATAGCGGTGCGGCAGGCGCTCGAGGATTGCCTGCATGTCGAGTTGGATCGGCTCAGTCATGATCCTCTTCCTGCGTGGGTGCAAGGCCCGCTGCACGCTCCAGCTTTCTCAGGCGGGCATCGAGCAGTGCACTGCGCTTGAAGCGGGCCACCAGCCGGCGCCAGGTGTGTGCCTCTTCGACCGGAATCGCGCTGGAGTATACGCCGGCGCTCGTGATCGAATGGCTCACCCTCGAGCCGGCGGTGACGACCACGTCGTCGGTGATACTGATGTGGCCCGCGATACCGACCATGCCGCCGATCATGCAGCGCTTGCCGATGGTGGTGCTGCCGGAGATTCCCGTACAGGCGGCGATCACACTGTGCGCCCCGATGCGCGCGTTGTGTCCGATCTGGATGAGGTTGTCGAGCTTGACCCCCTCCTCGATCACGGTGTCCTCGATGGCACCGCGGTCGATGGTGGTGTTGGCGCCCACCTCCACGTCGGCGCCGACGCGCACGCTGCCGATCTGCGGCACCTTGAGCCATGCGCCCTTCTCGGGCGCAAAGCCGAAGCCGTCGCCGCCGATTACCACCCCGGGCTGCAGCACGCTGCGCGCCCCGATGTACACCGCGCGCCCCAGGGTCACGCGCGCCATGAGTTGCACGTCGGCCTCAAGGCTTACGTCCTCATCGAGCGAGCAGTGTGGCCCGATGAAGGCGCGCGGACCGACCGCCACGCGCTCGCCTATGGTCGCGCAGGCGCCGACCCGGGCGCTGGGATCGATACGCGCGGTGCCGGCCACCACGGCGCTCGGGTGCACCCCGGCCGCGAGCGGGGGCAGCGGGTGCAGGAGCGTAGCGATGCGCGCATAGGTCGCGTACGGGTTCTCGCACACCAGCATGGCCGCGGGGCATCCGTCCGCGCTCGCCGCGCTCATCACCACCGCCCCGGCGCGGGTGTCGGCGAGCTGCGCGCGGTAACGCGGGTTGGCGAGAAAGGCGAGCGAGTGCGCGTCGGCGTTCGCCAGCGTCGCGACCCGCTCCACGCGCACCTGCGGATCGCCGCGCAGCTCGCAGCCGAACCGCACGGCAAGCTCCCCGAGCGACACCGACATTGGTCAGCCTGCGAAACCGCGCGCGCGGATCTTGAAAGGTAACGGGCGCTAGTGCGCCTGCGGCTTGGCCGCGGGCGGCGTCGGCTTGGCCGCGGGCGCTGTGGGCTTCGCCGCCGCGGGTGCCACGCCGCGTGCCTGCAGGGCGCTCAGCACCGCGGCCGTGATATCCGTCGCGGAGGCGTTGTAGATCACGCCTTCGGCGCTGAGGATCAGGTCGTAGCTTTGTGCTTTGCCATAGCCGCGCACCTCTTCGACGATCGTACGCTGCAGCCGCGAAAGCTCCTCGTTGCGGCGGGCGGTCTCGTCATCTTGTAGCTCACCGCGCGCGCGCTCGAAGTCGCGCGCACCGTCGCGCAATTCTTTCTCGGCACGCGCCCGCTGATCCTCCGTCATGGTCGCGCCGTCCTTCTGCAGCTTCTCCTCCTTGGCCTTCACCGACTGCCCCTGCGCCTGCAGGGTGCGTTCCCGGGGCGCAAACTCGGCGCGCATGGATTCGAGGACCGACTTGCCCTGCGGGGACTCCACCGCGAGACGCTGAAAATCGACGACTCCGATCTTCGGCTCAGCCCAGGCCGGCAGCGCCGCCAGGGCGCCTGCTGCTGCCATCAACCACACCGTCACTTTGCTTCTGATCACACGCTTCACGGAAAACCTCTGCCTCATGTTGACTATTATTG
>CATPBM010000265.1 GCA_955652625.1 uncultured Steroidobacteraceae bacterium | reverse complement strand
TGGATCCCCACAGCGAGCGCTCTTCACTTGGAGAAATTTTCGTACAACCTTACGAAATCGCCGAAGGTTACGGGAAATTCCACCGATACAGCGGCGCTGAAGGGATCGATGCCGAGGGCATCTTCCAGACGCGCGACGATGATTGCGAAGCTCAGAGAGTCCAGCCCCGACTGGACAAGCTTCAGGTCGTCGGACAGCGGCGACAGAGTCCGTTCCTGCTCGATGGCGACCTGTTGGAACTGCGAGGTGATCGTGGACCTGACCGACATCTTATCTGGCTCCCGCTGGGGCGCTCTGTCTGTGCAACTATATTATCCGGAAACTCCGTGCCCGGCTGAACTGCCGTCCAGGCTAGGCCCTGCCAGCACCTCAAGCCTGCGCCGCGCCGGCCTTGTATAATGCGCGCTGCACAATGTAAGGCTGACGCAGCTCCATGTCCGACAAAGTCGCGCCCCTTCGGCAGCCGCCCTCCCCCGCGGACACCGCCGCGCTCCTGCGGGAGGTGGCAGGCCTCATCGTCGAGGCGCTGAACCTGGAGATCGCGCCCGGGGATATCGACCCGGATCAGCCGCTGTACGGGGAGGGTCTGGGACTGGATTCAATCGATATTCTGGAAATAGCGCTGGTCGTCTCCAAGCAGTACGGCGTGCAGCTGCGCGCCGACAGCGAAGAGAACCTCCGGATCTTCGGCTCGCTGCGCCAGCTGGTCGACCACATCACCGCGCACAGAACGAAGTAGACCTCTGGCCACACTGCCGCTGATCGCCCACACCGCTATCGACGCGGTCGTTGCCTACCGCGCCGGTACGCCCATTCTCGCCAGGCAGTTTCTGGCCGACGTGAGCCGGGTCGCGCCTGCGCTCGGAGCCGGCGCCCACGTGCTCAACGCCTGCGCCGACCGCTATCACTTCGCGGTCGGTTTCGCGGCGTGCCTCATGACAGGCAAGGTGAGCCTGCTTCCCTCGACGCACACGCCCGAGGTCATCCGTCAGCTTACGAGCTTCGCCCCGGACGTCATCTGCCTGACCGACGAGGCCGATTGCGCCATCGAAATGCCGCGCGTGCAGTTTCCACGTGACGCGGCACCTGCCGGGCGGGCCATGGCGAGCGTGCCGGCGATCGAGGGCGCGCAGCTCGCCGCCTGCGTGTTCACCTCCGGTTCCACCGGCATGCCGGTCCCTCACCGCAAAACCTGGGGCCGGCTCGTCGCCTGTGTCCGCGAGGAAGCCAACCGGCTCGCGCTGTCCGGCAGTGCCGCCTGCGCCATCGTCGCCACGGTCCCGCCCCAGCACATGTACGGCTTCGAGTCGAGTGTGCTCATGGCGCTCAGCGGCGCGCACGCGTTGTGTGCCGAGAGACCGTTCTACCCGGCGGATATCGCAGCGAGCCTCGAGGCCGTCCCGCGTCCGCGGATTCTCATTACCACACCTGTTCACCTGCGCGCGCTCACCGCTTCGGTGCTCGCGCTGCCACAGACGGATCTGATCGTGTGCTCCACCGCGCCGCTCGCGCAACAGCTCGCCGCCGAGGTCGAGGAGCGTTTCGGCACGCAGCTGCTCGAGATCTACGGCTCGACCGAGACCGGGCAGATCGCGGTGCGCCGCCCGACCCGCGCGCCCGAATGGCAGTTGTGGCCCGGCGTGCACCTGTCGGTCAGAAACGGCGAGACCTGGGCCGAGGGCGGGCACATCGAGGAGCCCACGCGCCTGTGCGACGTGCTGCAAATGACGGGTGAGGGGCGTTTCCTGCTGCATGGGCGTGTGACGGACCTCGTCAACATCGCCGGCAAGCGCAGCTCCCTCGCCTACCTCAATCACCAGCTCAACTCCATTCCCGGCGTGCTCGATGGCGCGTTCTTTCATGTCGAGGACTCCCGCACCCGCCACACCGGCGTCGCGCGTGTCGCGGCCTGTGTGGTCGCGCCGGATCTTGATGCGGCGCGCGTGCTCGAAGCGTTGCGCGACAGGATCGACCCGGTGTTCCTGCCGCGGCCACTGCTGTTCGTAGCCCGCCTGCCGCGCAACAGCACCGGCAAGCTCCCCCAGGAAGCCCTGCGCGCGCTGGCCGCGGCACAGCCACGGCCTGCGACCATGGCGTGAGTCGACATGGCGGCCATCACGACTCTGGTCATCGCCGCGGAGCACCCGGCGCTCGCCGGACACTTCCCCGGCGCACCGATCGTGCCCGGCGTGCTGCTCCTCGATGAGACGGTGCGCGCGGTGGAGTCGGCCAACGCGCTTGAGCCCTCGCGCTGGCGGATCGGCAGTGCGAAGTTCGTCAAGCCCGTGCGTCCGGGGGAGACCCTGACGCTCGAGCACGAGCACCTGCCGAATGGCTCGATCGGTTTCAGCGTCTCGAGTGCGGGGCGGCCGGTCGCCCGTGGGGTGCTGATTCCGGTGCCCGCGCAGGACAGGACGGGCGATGCCCAGGCCGGCTGACGCAGGCGCGGGCCCGCGCGCCAGCGCGGCCCAGTGGGCGGGCGAAGGCGAGCGCGGCAGCGCGACGCTGTTGTCGATAATGATCTTCCTGTCGCTGCGGCTGGGACGCCCGCTGGCACGCTGCATTCTGTACGTCATCGCGGCGTACTTCTTCTGCTTCGCGCCCGCCGCGCGCCGCAGCTCCCGGCTGTATCTGCGACGCGCGCTCGGACGCGAGCCCACCGCCCGCGACCGTTTCCGGCAGGTCTTCGCTTTTGCCTCGACCATCCTCGATCGGCTCTACCTGGTTAAGGAGCGCTATGGTCTGTTCGCGGTGTCGACCGAAGGGGAAGAGCTCATGCAGGCCACGGTCGCGCGCGGCAAGGGCGCGTTCCTCCTCGGCGCGCACCTCGGGAG
>CATPBM010000264.1 GCA_955652625.1 uncultured Steroidobacteraceae bacterium | reverse complement strand
CGCCACGGCCGTGCAAATGGGCCTGAAACTGATCATCGTGCTGCTCGATAACGGCGGGTTCGCCTGCATCGAGCGGTTGCAGAGGTCCACCGGCAACGCGAGCTTCAATAACCTGCGGGCACGAACGCAGAGCGCCGAGGGCGGGCTGGATCTCGTGGCCCACGCGCGCAGCCTTGGCGCGCTCGCCAGCAAGGTGCAGGGCGTGGCGGAGCTCGCAAGCTCCCTGGCCGCGGCGCGCAAGGCCGACCGTACGTGCGTGCTCGTCATCGAAACCGACCCTGCTTCCACTACCGCAGCCGGCGGGCACTGGTGGGACGTGCCGGTGCCGGAGGTCTCGGAACGCACAGAAATCACAGCGGCTCGCGAGCAATACGCTGTGGCTCGACAACAGCGCACGGATCATGACTGACCACGCGCATCCGCCTGGGCGTGAATCCGATCATCTGGTCCAACGATGACATGCGCGAGCTCGGCGCAGGACGCCGCTGGAGACCTGCCTCACCCAGGCTCGCCAGATCGGCTCTGAGGGCATGGAGCTTGGGCACAAATTCCCGCGGGAGCCTGTCGAGCTTGCGGCGATACTCGAGCGCTTCGGGCGGATAGTATCGGGATGGTATTCGGCGCAGTTGCTCACCAGAGATGCGGGTGCGGAGCTTGCGTGCCTGCGCCCGCACCTGATCTCCTCAAGGCGCTCGGCAGTCCGGTGCTCGTGTTCGCGGATGTCAGCGGGGCCATACACGGCAACCTCGAGCGTCCGCTATCCGAGCGTCCGCGCCTGAAGGGCAGCCAATGGCGTGAATTCGCCCGACGTGTCACGCAGGTGGCCGCGGTGACGGCAGCGCAGGGTGTGCGCCTCGCGTATCATCATCACATGGGGACGGTGGTTCAGAGCGAGGAGGACATAGACACCTTCATGGATGCCACCGGAGCCGAGGTAGGCCTGCTGCTGGATTCAGGGCGCGCGATGTTTGCAGGAGCCGACCCCGCGGGGCTGGCACGGCGTCATACCTCGAGGAGCGCGCACGTGCACGCCAAGGATGTACGTGCCCTCGTGTGCGAGCGCGCGAAGAGCGAGAACTGGAGCTTCCTGCGCGCGGTGCTCGAGGGCGTGTTCACTGTTCCGGGTGACGGCAGCATCGCCTTCGAGCCGGTGTTCCGTGAGCTACGCAGCTACTCCGGTTGGGTGATTCTCGAGGCTGAGCAGGATCCACGGATTGCCGACCCGCTCACCTGCGCATCGCTCGGCTACAAGAACCTGCGCCGTCTCTTGTCCCAGAACACGCAATGAGCGCATCGCTCCTCATCAAGCCGGAGTTATCGGCCGCTGGCGGTCAGGTGCACCGGATCACTCCCCAGAGCGCGGGCTGGCGTTATGTGG
This sequence comes from uncultured Steroidobacteraceae bacterium, assembly GCA_955652625.1. Lineage (GTDB taxonomy): Bacteria > Pseudomonadota > Gammaproteobacteria > Steroidobacterales > Steroidobacteraceae > 13-2-20CM-66-19. Next base: position 3,518 of record CATPBM010000264.1, on the reverse strand, counting down.
GGTTCGAGGTTTTCGATCTGCTCATCGGGCAGAGGCTCGAGCGCGAGCTTCCGGACCGCGAGCAGTGCCTCGTTCTGCTCTCCGGGCGCGCGTCGGTCAGGGTCAATGGACAGGCCTTCGGGGCGATCGGCACGCGACGTAACCCGTTCGATGGCAAACCGTTCGCGGTCTATGCACCGGCGCGCTCGCAGGTGAGTGTCGAGGCGCAAACGGACTGCGAGCTCGCGGTGTGCTCCGCGCCGGCCGAGGGCCGCTTGCCCCCACGGCTGATCCAGCCGGACGACATCGGCGAGGAGGTGAGGGGCGAGGGCACGAATACCCGCTATGTTCGCAACCTGCTGCCAGAAGGCACGGCCGCCGAGCGGCTCATGGTCGTCGAGGTCCTGACACCCGGTGGTCACTGGTCCAGCTATCCGCCGCACAAGCACGACTGCGCCCAGGGCGCAGAGACTCAGCTCGAGGAGACGTACTACCACCGCCTCTCCCGCCCGGGCGGCTTCGCCTTCCAGCGCGTCTACACAGACGATCGGACACTGGATGAGACCATGAGCGTGCAGGATCGCGACGTGGTCCTGGTGCCGCGCGGATACCATCCGGTCAGCGCAGCCCACGGATTCGATCTGTATTACCTGAACGTCATGGCGGGGCCTGTCAGACGGTGGCTGGTCAGCACTGCGCCCGGCTACGAATTTCTTACCCGCCGGTCCTGATTGCGGCATCCGGAGATCCCCAATGGTTGGCATTGCAGTGCTCGGCTGCGGCCGCATTGGTTGAATACATGCCCGCAACCTCGCCCGCCACCCGCGGGCCAAACTTGTCATGTTGTTCGATGTTCTCGCACAGGCAGCGCAGCAGACCGCGACTGAATTGGGCGTGAAGATCGCCGCAGGAGATGACCTCGAGGGCGTGGTTTGTTAGTGTGTCGCAGCACCGAAGCTGGCGGGCGCGAGAGCGTCGGCGGTCTGCGCATGAGATTTTTGCCACTCATCTGGTCCGGCATCTGGCGCAAGCCCGGGCGCACTGTCCTCATCTTTCTCCAGGTGAGCGTCGCTTTCGCGCTCTTCGGCGTGCTGCAGGGGTTGAAGACCGGGGTGCAGCATGCGGTCGATGCGGCGCGCGCGGATCTGCTGCTGGTGCACAGCCGCCTGAGCCTCATCATGGAGGGGCTGCCCATGGGCCTCCTCGAGCCGATCCGCTCGGTTGCGGGGGTGCGGGTGGCGATCCCCGTGGAACTCTTCGGGGGCTACTACCAGAAGCCCGAGCAGGGCGTCGGCATCGTCGCGGTGACTCCAGACAAGGACTGGACGGCGGCCTTCACCTTCACCATCGCGCCCGGGTACCTCGCGGCGTTCGCCCGATCGCGTACCGGCGCTCTGGTGCGGGACCTCGCGGCGGAGAAATACGGCTGGAAGATCGGCGATCACATCCCGCTGAAATCCAACACGCTGCAGAAGAACGGCTCGAACGACTGGGCGTTCGACGTCGTAGGAACCTTCGCCGACAGCGACGTCGGCGGGGGGCGCTACATCATCCTCATCAATCTTCCCTACTACGATGAGGCCCGAGCGACCGGCAAGGGCACGGTGAACCATTTCAACGTCGCCGTGACGGATCCGAAGCTTGCCGTGCCGGTCGCCGATGCGATTGACCGGCTCTCGGCCAACTCCTCGCACGAGACCAAGACCGAATCGCTGCGCGAGCTCGCCCAGCTCAACGTGCAGCAGATCGGCGACTTCGATTTCCTGATCCACGCGATCGTGGGTGCGGTGCTGGCAGCGTTGCTGTTTGCGACCGCCACCATGATGATGCAGTCGATCCGCGAGCGTACTCCGGAGCTGGCGGTCCTGAAGACCCTCGGCTTCAGCGACCGGGCGGTATTCCTGCTGGTGCTGGCCGAGGCGCTGACGCTGTGCGTGGCCGCGGCGGCCTTCGGGCTCGCGCTCGCGACGCTGACACTGCCGCTCGCGGCCCGCTTCGTGCTCGGGCTGTCGATGCCGGCGATTACCGTTGCGATCGGCCTCGGGTGCGCGGTGCTGGTGGCGCTGGTGAGCGCGGCGGTCCCCGCGGCGCTCGCGGCCCGGTTGCGCATCGTGAGCGCGCTGGCGCAGCGCTAGGGTTCCCGCATGACCTTCACCCGACAATTTATCGCGCTGCTGCGCATGAATCTCGGGGGGCTCACGGATCGGCTCGGAGCGGTCCTTGCGATCCTGATGGGCGTCACCTGCACGGTCGGCGTGCTGGTGTCGATGCTCGCCATGGGGACGGGCCTGCACAGCCAGGTGCTCGGCGACGTGCACGATGACATTGTCGTCGTCACCTCTCACGGCGGGGGCGGGTTTCAGGGCAGCATTCCGCGCGAGGAAGCCAACGCCGTGCGCGACCTGCCCGGAATCGCCCGAAGCAAGGACGGTGAGCCGCTGGTCGGGCTGGCGTTCGCAGTTCCGGTCGAGGCGCGCCGGCGTGTGACCGGCAGACGGGTGTTCTTCGAGCTCGCGGGCAGCACCATGACGTTCATGCTGATGCATCCTGAGGAGATGCACTTCACCGAGGGGCGCATGTACCGCCCCGGCCTGCACGAGCTCATCGCGAGCAACCCCTGCGTCCGGCAATTCGCCGGCTTCGAGCTCGGCGCCAGGCGCGAGGTGCGCGGTAGCGACTGGACCGTGGTCGGTCACTTCGACCAGGGACACAATATGCAGTGTGTGGTCGTCACCGACGCCGATACCCTGATGACCACGTTCGGGAGTAACACCTACTCTCATATCAGTGTGCAGCTCGCCTTACCCGCCGACTTCGACGTGTTCCGCAAAGCCCTGGAGAGCAACCCGGCCCTGCATCTGGAGGCAAAGCACCAGCGGGACATGCTGGAAGAGAACTTCAAGCAGTTCAATGCGCTTCTCAGATTCGCCGCGTACTTCGTCGGCTCGATCATTGCGCTCGGAGCGACGCTGGGAGCGGTCAACTCGCTCTATTCGATCGTCGACGCGCGCCGCCGCGAGCTCGCAACGCTGCGGGCGATCGGCTTCGGGGGCGCGGCGATCGTCGCCGCGCTCCTGTGCGAGTCGGTGCTGCTGGCACTCCCGGGGGCCCTCCTCGGGAGCGGCCTCGCGTGGCTGTTCTTCCACCGGATGGCCGTGAGCCCCTTCGGCTACAACTTCGAGCTCGAGGTCACCGCGGGGCTGGCCGCCATCGGCATCGCGTGGGCGCTCGCGATGGGCCTCATCGGCGGACTGCTACCCGCGCTGCGTGCGGCCCGAGTGCCGGTGACGACGGCACTGCGCGCCACTTGAGAGGTCAGCCCGCCAGGGTGAGACAGGTTGAGTACTGTTCCTCGCCGATCGCGACGTAAGGCAGGAACGTCGTAGGAACGGAAGAAATGCTCGTTTCCCACCGTCCTCGCGCGGTTTGCCTCACCGCCAGCAGCTCGCTGCGCCGGGCCTGAAGTGCGGCGGCGTCCCCGGTGATCGCGAACAGGACCAGGGGACCACAGAGCAGCGCAACCGTGGCCGGGTGCTGCG
>CATPBM010000263.1 GCA_955652625.1 uncultured Steroidobacteraceae bacterium | reverse complement strand
TGGTAGACGTTGGTCGAGGTGTTGACCCACACCTGACCCGCCCCGCCGCCCGGCGCTGCCTGCGCGGGAGGAGTGGACTTCGAGGCGGCGGCTGTCGCCGCGGGCGCGGTCACAGGATAGGCAGCCGTCGCACTGGCGGACGCGCCAGCGTTAGCCGGGGACGACGTGTGGATGCCGCCGTGGCCGCGACAGGCACCACGGCCGCCGTGCGCCGCGGTCGTACCGTCCTTGCAGGTCACCGCGCCGCTGCCGGAAGCGCCCGCGGCGGGAGTGGCCGATCTCGCGGATGCGCTGCCCGACTTGGCGGACTTGTCGATGCCGCCGTGACCGCTGCAGGCGCCGCGACCGCCGTGTGCCGCGGTCGTGCCGTCCTTGCAGGTCACCTGAGCGCTGGCATCCGCGCTGGTGGCCTGCGCAAATGAGAGCGCGGGCGCGGCGAGCACCGCGGCCGCAAGCAGCGCGCTGCCCATCAAGCTGGTGACTTTCACGAGATTCATCTGTGTTTCTCCCTCATGAGTTACCGCTTATTGTGGGGCGGCCAGAATACCCCAATCCCTGCGACGGCGATATCTGACGGGACGCTCGACAGCACACGCGGCCGGAAGGAGCGCTCGTAGTAGTCTTGCAGTACGTCATCCGCACGAGGGCTCCATCCGATGAGCGTACGCGTTGCCTGGCTGTTGAGTCTGCTCCTGCTGGCGGGCGCGTTCGCGCCGCGCGCGCGCGCGGGCTGGATGGAGCGCACCGAAGCAATCATGGGGACGCGGGTGTACGTGCAGCTGTGGGCAGACGATGCAGACCAGGGAAACGAGGCGATCGAAGCGGTGATGGCGGAGATGCGCCGCATCGACAACCTCATGAGCCACTACAAGCCCGAAAGCGAGCTGTCGCAGATCAACGCCCGCGCCAACCGCGAGCCGGTGCAGGTCGACAAGGAGCTGTTCGCTCTCATCAAGCTCTCGACCCACTATTCGCAGATTACCGAGGGCGCATTCGATATCACCTACGCAAGCGTCGGCTACCTGTACGACTATCCCCGTCACGTGCATCCCACCGACGCGCAGATCAAGGCGGCGCTGCCGGCGGTCAACTGGCGCAACATGCTGCTCGATGAGGCCCATCACACGGTGCGCTTCGAGCATCCGGGCATGCGCATCGATCTGGGTGGGATCGGCAAGGGCTATGCGGTAGACCGTTGCGTGGCGATCCTGCAGGCGCGCGGCATCCAGCGCGCAGTGGTCACCGCGGGTGGCGACAGCCGCATCATCGGCGATCACATGGGACGTCCGTGGCTGGTGGCCATTCGTCACCCGGACAATCCGAAGAAAGTAGTCACGCGCATCCCGCTGTCCGACAGCGCAATGTCCACATCCGGAGACTATGAGCGCTATTTCGATGAGAACGGGGTGCGCTACCACCACATCATCGATCCGCGCACCGGGCATTCCGCCAGTAAGGTGCGCAGCGCCACGATTCTCGCCCCCACCGCCACGCAGACGGATGGCATGTCGAAGACCGCCTTTGTGCTCGGTCCCGAGAAAGCCCTCGAGATCATCAACCGGATGCCCGAGTACGACGCGGTGTTCGTGGGCCCGGACGGGCGGGTACTGTATTCGAATGGACTGCGTCCGCCGGCTCCCCGGCCGGCAGGCAGGCCGCCCGCCGCTACTGTGGGGAGCCCCCGTGTTCCACCTTGAGGAGCGCGTCCACCTCCACTTCGGCTGCGAGCCAGTCATCGGTCTCGTGGCCCGGGGCAAACCCGCGCCGCTCGGCGCGCAGGTAGGCGTGTTCGGCGATCAGTGCACGCCGCGCTTGGGGGGTGACGCGCAGGACCGGCGGCACGCCCATAGGTGACTTGCGCGCCCGCGGCGCTGGCGCTCGCTGCGCGCTCCGGGGCTCGGTCGGCGAAACCGGATCGGCGGGGGCGGGGGTATCAGGCGTACGGCGATTGGCCATCGGCTCCTCCTTGGCTGGAGCCCTCACTTTGCACGCCTAGGGTGGGCGCGCGCAAGCGCGTCGCGCCGCTGCGCCGGCACGAAGCCGCCAGCGGGCGCCTCGTGCGGCAGCGACCAACCGAAATAGACTTCGACCTCGACGATCTTGCCATTCCTCACCGTCACGATCTCGGTGTTGCGAAAGCGCTTGCCGCCGCTGGTCCTTGCCTCGTAAGTGACGAATACCCGCTCACCGTCGGTGGCCAGATTGGCAAACTCGAAGCCGGCGAGGGTCTTGCTGTTCGGCCAGCAGCGCTCGAAGTAGGTCTTGCGGTCGATACGATTGTCCACGGGACTCGTGAAATGAAAATCAGCGTCGATCAGCTCCTCGATCGTGGCGCGATCCTTGTCAGCGTAGGCCTGATAGCTCCTGCGGACGATCGGGATGGCGGGGTTTACCATGCTGCTTAGGCCCGCCGGGCGAAGGTGAGTTCCTCGCGTAGACCGCAGGAACGGGCGGCCTTCGACGCTGCGCAGCTCGAGCAGGTCATGATCAATCTGCTGAAAAACGCCGCCGAATCCGGTTCCGCTCCCGATGACATCACCATCGTTGTGCGCAGTGCCGCGCCCGGCTTCAGGATCGAGGTTGGCGATCGCGGCGGAGGTCTGAGCGCGGACACGCTGCGCGATGCACTCCTGGGGCTAACGCTGTGCGGCGAAATCGTCGAGGCGCACGGCGGGCGCCTGAGCCTGGCCAAGCGCGCAGGCGGCGGCGCGCTGGTAACGGTGTGCCTGCCGTAGCCCCTCAGGTCTGGGGTGACTTGCGCGCCGAGGATCCGCTGCGCACCGCACGCCGGCGCGAGCTGCCGACGTGCGTGCCAATGCCATTGCCCTTGCCGCGCCGCGCGCGCACCCCGTCGCCTGCGGCTACGGCGAGGTCCAGGTTCTGCAGATATTTGCGAAAGCTGCGCCCGAGTGCCGGGTGTCCGAGCGCGTATTCGACCGTGGCCTGCAGGTAGCCCAGCTTGTTGCCGCAGTCATAGCGCTTGCCGGTGAAGCGATAGGCGTACACCGCCTCCTCGCGCATCAGCGCGGCGATGCCGTCGGTGAGCTGGATCTCGCCCCCGGCGCCCTGCCCGAGCTTTTCCAGGTGCTCGAAGATCGCCGGCGACAGCACGTAGCGGCCCACCACCGCGAGGTTCGATGGCGCCACGGCCGGTTTGGGTTTCTCGATGATGCTGCGCACGCGGCTGGTGGCCGAGCGGTCGGCCTCCACCGCGACGATGCCGTACTTGTCCGTGTCCTGGCGGGGTACGACCTGCACGCCGAGCACGCTTGCGCGCTTGGCCTCGTAGACCTGCGCCATCTGCGCCAGACACGCGACTTCGCTGCGAATGAGATCGTCAGCCAGATGTACGAAGAACGGCTCTGCGCCCACCGCCGGCTGCGCACACAGCACCGCATGCCCCAGGCCGAGGGGCGCGGGCTGGCGGATGTAGATGCAGGACGCGTAGGAGGGGAGCACGCTGCGCAGCTGATTGAGCAGATCGCTCTTGCCCTGTTGCTCGAGCATCAGCTCGAGTTCCTGGTCGGAGTCGAAATGGTCCTCGATGGCGCGCTTGGAGGCGCCGGTGACGAACACCAGGCGCCGTGCGCCGGCGGCGAGCGCCTCCTCGACTGCGTACTGGATGAGGGGCTTGTCGACCACCGGCAGCATTTCCTTGGGGCTCGCCTTGGTGGCGGGCAGAAAGCGCGTGCCGCGTCCCGCGACGGGAAACACCGCGGTGCGGATGATCGATCTGACACTCGGCCTCATCGCAGCTTCTCCGGGCGTTGCCATGCCGGGGCAAGTGTAGCGGCTGCGCGGCGCGCGTTCACGACACCCGCACGGCGTGGTCCGCGTGTTCGGCGTGATCGGCGCGCTCGGCCCACTTGAAGACCGCCGGGCGCATGCTGTCCCAGGAGCGGCATTTCGGGCAGCGCCAGTACCAGCCCACGCTGTTCAGTCCACAGTCATCGCATTGATAGCGCCCGCCAGCGTCCCCGATGCGGGTCAACAGGGCGCTCAGGGACCTCGCCTCGGCGGCGGTTTCCATGCCCCCGCCGAACTCGCGCGTCACGCCCGGCAGTTGCACCACATCCTCGGGGGGCACGGCGGTCGCGAGCAGCCAGGCAAGCTGGCGCGGGGTCACGCGGCCGCTCTGTCGCAACCGGCGACCAAGCTCGGTCAGCATATCTGGGCTGCCGGTAAGGCGGGCGATGGCGAGCACCGCGGGAATGATTTCCAGCGCCAGCCCGGGTGAGGTCTCCAGGGCGTGCAGGTACTGCAGCAAGGCCCCCGCCGGATCGCCGGCCTTCTCGGCGATGCGAGCCGTGAGGATGTCCGCGCGCGGCAGTGTGGGTTGGTGAGTGCGCGCCTGGCGCAACAGGGTAGAGGCACGCTCGCTCTCGCCCTGCACCAGGGCAAGCTCGGCGAGCTCGCACAGGTAATGCGCGGCGACGCGGCCGCGCTCCAGTTGCACCGCCGCTGGCAGCTCGTGGAAGACCTTGAGCGCCTTGGCCCAGTCGCCCTGCGCTTCGTAGATGCTCACCAGGTGATCGAGCGCGGCGCGACGATACTCGCGCGAAGCGGCGAGCTCTTCGAGCACCCGCTCGGCGCGGTCCATGAGGCCGGCGCTCTGATAGTCGAGCGCGAGGGCGAACGCCGCCTTGTCCGCAAGGCCCGGGCCGCCGTGCTCGCGCAGGCGCGAATGGATGGCGATTGCGCGATCGACCTCGCCGCGTCGGCGGAACAGACTCCCGAGCGCGAATTGGATCTCGGCCGCATCGCCGTCAGCTTCGGCCATGCGCGCGAAGATCTCGGCGGCGTGATCGAAGCGGTCGTTGATGAGGTGATCGAGTCCGACGTAGTAGTCGCGCGGCAGCCGTACGGTGCGTGCGGCGCCGTTGCGGCGGCCCAGAAACCAGGCCGCCAGCCCCACTAGGATGAAGGCCAGGGCCAGCAGCAGGGGCGGCAGTTCGAACATGATTCAAGGACGATAGCAGGTCCGCGCAACGAACGATAACCGCGCAGCGCTGAAGCGCTTGCCGCGGCGCGCCACGTTAAGGTCAATCGCGGATCGGTCGATCCGCGCCGTCGTTCACGCGCTCGCGCAGGTCCTTGCCGGGCTTGAAGTGCGGGACGTGCTTGCCCGAGAGCGCCACCGCCTCGCCGGTCTTGGGGTTGCGTCCCTGGCGCGGCGGGCGGAAGTGCAGCGAGAAGCTGCCGAAGCCGCGGATCTCGATGCGCTCTCCCTGGGAGAGCGCATCGCTCATGATCTCCAGAATCTGCTTCAGCGCGAGCTCAACATCCTTCGCCGGCAGATGCTTCTGCTTGGCGGTGATGATCTCGATGAGTTCCGACTTCGTCATGGAGCTTAAGGCCTGGGCTAGTCGCCCTCGGCGGACCCGATGTGCTCCTTGAGCAGGTCCCCGAGGCTGGTACCCGATGAGGTCGAGGTCTCGGAGCGGTAGCTCTGCACCGCCTCGGCTTCCTCGTGCGCTTCCCTGGCCTTGATCGACAGCGAAATGGTGCGCGACTTGCGGTCGACACCGGTGAACTTCGCCTCGACCTCTTCGCCAACCTTCAGCACCGCGCGCGCATCTTCCACGCGATCACGGCCGAGCTCGGAAGCGCGCAACTGACCCTCGATACCGTTGCCCAGATCGATGATGGCGCCGCGCGCGTCGACTTCCTTGACCACGCCCTTGACGATGGTGCCCTTGGGGTTGTCGGCGATGTAGGCGGAGAACGGGTCCTTCGCCAGCTGCTTGATGCCGAGCGGTATGCGCTCGCGTTCCGGGTCGATCGACAGCACCATGGCCTCGATCTGCTGGCCCTTCTGGTAGTTGCGCACCGCCTCCTCACCCGGTTGATCCCAGGAGATGTCCGACAGGTGCACCAGGCCGTCGATGTTGCCCGGGAGCCCTATGAAAATGCCGAAGTCGGTGATCGACTTGATC
>CATPBM010000262.1 GCA_955652625.1 uncultured Steroidobacteraceae bacterium | reverse complement strand
TACGATGCGCTCACCAAGATCCCCAACCGCATGCAGTTCCACCACGTCCTGCAGCAGGCCATCGCGCGCGCGCTGCGCAGCGGCCAGGTCATCGCGGTGCTGTACCTGGACATGGACCGCTTCAAGGAGGTCAACGACACCTTCGGTCACGGCGGCGGCGATCGGATGCTCGAGGTGCTGGCCGAGCGCCTCACGCGCTCGGTGCCCAAGGATACCGTGGTCGGGCGCCTCGCCGGGGATGAGTTCGCGTTGTTCGTGGAGGGTCTGCCGGCGGAAACTGACAATCGCGGACCGATCGCGCAGCTCGCGCGCTCGCTCCTCGTCGAGGTGTGCCGGCCATTCCAGCTGAACCAGCACGAGGTGTTCCTCACCGCGAGCGTCGGCATCGCGTTCTGCCCGCGCGATGCCGAGAACGTCATCGACCTGATCCGCAACGCGGACGCGGCGATGTACTACTCCAAGCAGAACGGCGGCAACACCTTCGCCTTCTACTCCCCGGAGATGAACGCCGCCGCGGTCGAGAGGCTGATGCTCAAGAGCAAGCTGCGCCGCGCGCTCGAGCGCGACGAGCTTGAGATCCGCTACCAGCCCAAGGTCGACCTGCGCACCGGCGGCATCATCGGTGCGGAGGCGCTGCTGCGCTGGCGCCTGCCCGGCCACGGCGACATCCCGCCGTCGCACTTCATACCGCTCGCCGAGGAAACCAACCTCATCCTCGACATCGGAGAGTGGGTGCTTAACCGGGTGTGCCTCGACTACCGCCACATGCAGAGCCAGGGCGGCGATCCGGGGCGCATCTCGCTGAACCTGTCCCTCAAGCAGCTGCGCCAGGCGAGCTTCATCCTGCGCTGCCGCTCCGTGTTCCGGCGCCACCACGTTTCGCCCACCGCATTCGAGCTGGAGATCACCGAAACCACGCTGATGGCGGACCCGCAACGCACCGTGCGCCTGCTCGATGAGCTGTACGCCATGGGCCTGCACCTGTCGATCGATGACTTCGGCACCGGCTACTCCTCGCTATCAGCGCTGCAGCAGTTCCCGATCGGCACGCTGAAGATCGATCAATCCTTCGTGCGCGACGCCACGGAAGACGCCGGCGATGCCACCATCGTGCGCACCATCATCGAGATGGGGCGCAGCCTCGGGATGGAGGTGATCGCCGAAGGGGTCGAATCGCGCGAGCAGCTCGAGTTCCTGCGCAGCAGCGCCTGCCACTACGGCCAGGGGCGATTGTTCGGCGAGCCGTGTACCGCGGCGGACCTGCTTGCGCTGCTCACGCGCCAGGCGGCCGGCGTGAAGCCCTTTGCTCACCTGCTGCGCCACGCCGACGAGGCGGCCCCCCGCTCCGCCTGAACCCGGCTTGCTCACCCTGTCCAATGCCCGCGTCCGCCGCGGTCCTCAGGTTCTGCTCGATGAGGCCACGGTCACGATCTTCCGCGCCGAGAAGATCGGTATCGTCGGGCGCAACGGCTGCGGCAAGTCGACGCTGCTCGCGCTCATCCGCGGCGAGCTCGCGCCCGATGCGGGCGAGTACACCGCCCCCGCGGGACTCGCCATCGCGTGGGTCGCCCAGGAGTTGCCGGACACCGACTCTCCGCTCCTGCAATACATTCTCGACGGCGACCTCGAGCTGCGCGCCGTGGAAGCGGAGCTGGCTCGCGCCCGCGAGCTTGGCGAGGGCACGCGCGAGGCGAGTCTGCACGCGCGCTACGAAGCCCTGGGCGGCTACACCGCGGCCAGCCGCGCCGCACAGCTCGCCGCCGGGCTCGGTTTCGACAACGCGGATCTCACGCGCGCGCTGCGCGAGTTCTCGGGGGGGCTGCGGATGCGCGCCAACCTGGCGCGTGCGCTCATGCGCCGCTCGGATCTGCTGCTGCTCGATGAGCCCACCAACCACCTCGACCTCGATGCGCTGCTGTGGCTGCAGGAATGGCTGCGCGGCTACCGCGGCACGCTGCTGCTGGTGTCGCACGATCGCGAGTTTCTCGATGCGATCGTCGGACGCATCCTGCACATCGAAGGGGCTCGCCTGCGCGCCTACGCGGGCAACTACAGCGCCTTCGAGACCCAGCACGCCGCCCACGCCCAGCGCAGCGCCGCCCTCGCGGCGCAGCAGCGGCGGGAAGCTGCGCACATCGAGAGCTTCGTCGCGCGCTTTCGCGCCCAGGCGAGCAAGGCCCGCCAGGTGCAGAGCCGCCTGAAGTGGCTCGCACGCCTCGGGACTATTGCGCAGCAGCATACCCAGGCGGAGTTCGAGTGGGAGTTCGCCGCGCCCGCGAAGCTGCCGCGGCCGCTCGTGACGCTCGAGCGGGTCAGCGCCGGCTACGAGGCGCGCCAGGTCCTGAGCGATGTTTCCCTGAGCCTCAATCCGGGCGATCGCCTCGGCATCCTGGGCCGCAACGGCGCCGGCAAGTCCACCCTGATGCGGCTGCTTGCCGGTGAGCTGGCCCCGAGTGCCGGCGCGCGCGCGAGCACACCGGACCTCGCCGCCGGATTTCTCGCGCAACTGGAGCTCGAGCAGCTCGACGCCGGCGGCACGGCGCTCGAGGAGCTGATGCGGCGCGGCGGCGGGCCGCTGCGCTCCTGGACCCGGCAGCAGTGCCGCGATCATCTCGGGCGCTTCGGGTTCCACGGCGAGCGGGTGTTCGAGCCGACCGCGAATTTCTCCGGGGGCGAACGGGCGCGGCTCGCCCTCGCCATCCTCGTCGCCCGCCGGCCGAACCTGTTGCTGCTCGATGAGCCGACCAATCACCTGGACCTGGCGATGCGGCACACCCTGCTGCTCGCGCTGCAGGAATTTCCCGGCGCGGTAGTGGTGGTATCGCACGATCGCGCGCTGCTGCGCGGCGCCTGCGACCGTTTCGTGCTGGTGGCCGAAGGCACCGTAGCGGGGTTCGACGGCGACCTCGAGGACTACGCCGCCTGGCTCAGTGAGCACCGCGGCATGCCGGCGGCCGAGGCGCCGGACGGGGGCCCGTCGCGGCGTGAGCGGCGGC
>CATPBM010000261.1 GCA_955652625.1 uncultured Steroidobacteraceae bacterium | reverse complement strand
GCTCGGCACCGAGAACGGCGGCGTGAGGGTGCTCATGAGCGGCCTCGACTATGAACGCGTGGTACTCGCCGGCGGCTCCCTCGGCCTGATGGCCGCAGCGCTCGATGTGGTGCTGCCCTACATTCGCGAGCGCAGGCAGTTCGGTCAGCCGATCGGGACGTTCGAGCTGATGCAGGGAAAGGTGGCTGACATGTACGCGGCGCTCAACGCCTCGCGCGCATACGTGTACGCCGTGGCGCGCGCCTGTGATGCGCGCACCGTGCGGCGCCGCGACGCGGCGGGCTGCATCCTGTTCGCGGCCGAGCGCGCGACCCACGCGGCCCTCGAGGCGATCCAGGCCCTGGGCGGCAACGGCTACATCAACGACTACGCCGCGGGCCGCCTGCTGCGCGATGCCAAGCTCTATGAGATCGGCGCGGGCACCCAGGAGATCCGCCGTATGCTGATCGGACGTGAACTCTTTGAGGCCGCCGCATGAGCGTGGAATTCGCCAAGGTCCTGATCGAGCCCGCCTACCGCAAGGTGGCCGCCGCGATCGGCGCGCGCGTCCTCAACCGCGCGTTGCGCGAAGGTGAGCGCCTGCCCTCGGAGACCGAGCTCGCGCGGCAGTTCGGCGTGAACCGCTCGACCGTGCGCGAGGCGCTGCGCGAGCTCGAGAGCCGCGGGCTGGTGCGCCGCCGGCCGGGCTCGAAGCTCATGTCGGTGAGCCGCCCCCACCACGCGCGGGTCGCCGAGGGGGTGAGCCAGGCGCTGTTGCTGCACGACGTGACGGTGCGCGATGTCTGGGAAGCCCTTACCATTCTCGAGCCGCCGATCGCGCAGGCGGCGGCGCGCGCCCGCAACGCGCCGGACCTGGCGCGCATCGTGGCCGCGGCGGAGGCGTTCGCCGCCGAGCGCGAGGACACCGAGCAGGCGGTGCAGCGCACCGCGCAGGTCTTTCGCTGCATCGGGCAGGCCACTCACAATCCGGTGTTGGGACTGGCGCAGGAGCCGCTGCTGCAGCTGCTCGAGCCCTCGCTGCGCGTCATGATCGACAAGGTTCCGCAGGCGCGCTCGCGCATCGCCACCGCCCATCGGCGCCTGCTCGAGGCGCTCGAGGCGCGCGACGCGGATGGCGCGCAGAGCTGGATGGCACGGCATATCCGCGACTTCAGGAAAGGCTACGAAATCGCCGGCATCGATATGGAACTGCGCCTGACGGGGCCGTAAGTGTGCGCGGCCCCACCGCCCTGGGCGCGCGGTGCGTGACGCAAGTCTCTGAATGCCTTCAGGGAGCAGCCCGGGAATGCACCCGAAGCGTATGCTCCGCGGCGGGCTTACCGCCCTCGCAGGAGTGGCATCATGTTGGGGATCCTGGTTTTCCTTTTCCTGATCGTCGCCCTCGCGGGTTACCTGATCGGTGTCTACAACGGCCTGGTGCGAGTGCGCGCCGCAGTCAAGCTCGCCTGGTCCGACATCGACGTGCTGCTCGTGCAGCGCCACGATGAGCTGCCGAAGCTCGTCGAAGTCTGCAAGCAGTACATGCAGTACGAGGCCGGCACTCTGGAGCGCGTCATGCGCGCCCGCACCGGTGTCGATACGGCACGCACCTCCGGCAGCATGAGCTCCCTCGGCAGCGCCGAGCGCGAGCTGCGCAGCGGCCTCACCGGGCTGTATGCCGTCGCGGAAAAGTATCCGGACCTCAAGGCGAGCGAGCCGTTCCACCATCTGCAGGAGCGCATCAGCGGCCTGGAGACCGCGATTGCCGACCGGCGCGAGGTCTACAACGACGCGGCCAACACCAACAACGTGCGCATCGCGAGCTTCCCGGACGCGCTGGTCGCAGGCCTGGGTGACTTTCCGCCCGCGCAGCTGCTGCACTTCGAGGCCGATCAGAAAGCGGACGTCGATCTGAAGGCGGCGTTCTCCGCCTGAGTGCGCGCGTGAGCGCGCCGCAGCCACTGCTCTATCCACTGGTCGCCCTCGCCGGGGGCGCCCTGGCGCTGTTCTCGCTCTTCAGGTTCTTCGTGCGCCTGCGCCGCGACGGGCTGGTGGCCGACACCCCTGCGGTGCGCATCCGCTCCGCCGCTCAGGGGTACGTCAAGGTGAGCGGCCGGGCACTTCCGGCCGGTCCGGCCCCGACGGCCGCGCCGCTGAGCTCGCGGCCGTGCGTGTGGTGGGACTACGAGATCGCGCAACAGCAGCGCGATTCGAAGGGCAACGTCCACTGGCGCACGGTCGAGAGCGCGGCGAGCGTCGAGTTGTTCGCCCTGGTGGATGACGACGACTCCCGCTGCCTGGTCGGGCCCGTCCAGGCCGAGGTCACTCCCACGACGCGCAACGTCTGGTACGGCTCCGAATCCCATCCCGCAGGCCCGCCTCCCGAATCAACCCCGCTCCTGCACATGGGCGAGTGGCGCTACACCGAGCGGCTGCTCGGGGTGGGCGAGCGCGTGTGCGTACTCGGTGAGTTCCGCTCACATTCCGAGGTCGGTGACCGCGACGCCGCCACGGCCGCGAAGCTGCACGAGTGGAAGCAGGATCAGCAGAGCCTGCTGGCGCGCTTCGATGCCGACCGCGACGGCAAGCTCAACGCCGCGGAATGGGAAGCGGCGCGCCAGGCGGCAGCCAGCGAATCGCAGGGCGCCATGCTTCAGTCCGCGATCGCGCGGGTGAGTGTCATTTCCCAGCCCGCCAACGGCGAGCCCTTCCTCATCGCACCCTTGAGCGCCGCGGACCTCGAGAAGCGCGAGAAGCTTTTCGCCGCGCTGTACTTCGTGCTGGGCCTCCTGGGGGTGATCGTGTGCGCCTGGGCGATCCGCGGCGCGAGCTGACGCCTCGCGGCGCTGGCGAGCCGGCGCGCACGGCGTTACAGTCAAGCGCAACAAGCTAAGGTGCATGGCACAGATGTACCCAACATGTATGCCGTGGCGCGGTGCGAGGCAATCCGATGACTGGCGAACCGTATCTGCTGACCCCCGGACCCTTGACGACCTCGCTGCGCACCCGGCAAAGCATGCTCCGCGATTGGGGCTCCTGGGACGTCGACTTCAACAAGATCACCGCCCGGGTGCGCGAGCGTCTATTGGACATCGTGCACGGCACGGGCACGCATGAATGCGTGCCCATGCAGGGCAGTGGCACGTTCTCGGTCGAGGCGGCGATCGGCACGCTGGTGCCGCGTACCGGACACGTGCTGGTGCCGCAAAACGGCGCCTACTGTCAGCGCATCGCCAGAATATGCCGGGTACTCGGCCGCAAGCTGACTACCATCGATTACCCGGAGAACACCCAGGTCAGCGCCGACGATGTGGGGCGCGCGCTCTCCTCGGATCCCTCGATCACGCACGTGGCGCTGGTGCACTGTGAAACCAGCACCGGCATCCTCAACCCCCTGCACGCGATCGCGCAGGTCGTCGCTCGTCATGGCAAGGGCCTGATCGTCGATGCCATGAGTTCCCTCGGTGCGCTCGAGATTGACGCACGCCACACCCCCTTCGATGCGGTCGTGGCCGCCTCGGGGAAATGTCTCGAGGGACCCCCGGGGATGGGCTTCGTGATTGCCCGGCGCGGCGCGCTCGAACGCTGCGAGGGAAATTGCCATTCGCTGTCGATGGACCTGTATGACCAGTGGGTGTACATGCACAAGACCACGCAATGGCGCTACACGCCCCCGACCCACGTGGTCGCGGCGTTCGATTCGGCCATCGCGCAGTACCTCGAAGAGGGCGGGCTGCCCGCGCGCGGCGCCCGCTACGCGCAAAACTGCCGCACGCTGATCGATGGTCTGGCGGCGCTCGGACTCAGGAGCTTCCTGCCCGCGGCGATTCAGGCGCCGATCATCGTGACGTTCCACGCGCCGGACACCCCGCGCTACACCTTCAAGAGCTTCTACGACGCCGTCAAGGCGCAGGGCTACATCCTGTATCCCGGCAAGCTGACGATGCTGGAAACCTTCCGCGTCGGTTGCATGGGCCAGCTCGGCGAGCGCGGCATCGCCGGCGCGGTCGAAGCAGTCGCTCGCGTGCTGGCGGAGATGCGCGCCGCGGCCTGAAGCGCCGGCGGTAAGATCGACATGCAGCGCATCGAAGTAAACGGACGGGCCTATCGCCTGCCCCAGCGCCCCTCGGTGGTGGTGTGCGTGGATGGCTGCGAGCCGGACTACATCGCCCAGGCGGTGGCCGGCGCTCACATGCCGTGGCTGAAGCAGGTGCTGGCGCAGGGCAGCTCGGTAATCGCCGAGTGCGTGATGCCGAGCTTCACTAACCCGAACAATCTCTCGATCGTCACCGGCGCGCCACCGGCGATTCACGGTATCTGCGGAAACTACCTGTACGACGCCGAGAACGGCGTTGAGGTCATGATGAATGACCCGAAGTGGCTGCGCGCCCCAACGCTACTGGCCGCACTGGCTGATGCGGGCTGCAAGGTGGCGGTGGTCACGGCCAAAGACAAGTTGCGCAGGCTCCTGGGTCATCAGCTGCGCGGCATCTGCTTCTCCGCTGAGAAAGCCGATCAGGCCACGCTCGCAGAACACGGGATCGAGGGGGTGCTGCAGCTAATCGGCATGCCTGTGCCGAGCGTGTACAGCGCCGAGCTGTCGGAGTTCGTATTCGCCGCGGGCGTGAGGCTCATGCAGACGCGCCGTCCGGACATCATGTACCTGTCCACTACGGACTACGTACAGCACAAGCACGCCCCCGGCTCGGCCGAAGCCAACTCGTTCTACCGCATGATGGATCGGTACCTCGGGGAGCTCGAGCGCTCAGGCTGCGCCATTGTCCTCACCGCCGACCACGGCATGAACCCCAAGACGCGGCTCGACGCG
>CATPBM010000260.1 GCA_955652625.1 uncultured Steroidobacteraceae bacterium | reverse complement strand
GTGGGGGGCGGGGGACTCCTGGCCGGCATCGCCGTGTACGTGAAGTACCTGTACCCGGCGGTGAAGATCATCGGCGTCGAACCGCAGGATGCCGCCGGCATGCACGATTCGCTAGAGGCCGGCCGCCGCGTCACCCTCGAGCGCGTCGGGATCTTCGCCGACGGTGTGGCGGTGAGGCGCGTCGGGGAGGAGACCTTCGCGCTGTGTCGCGGGCTGGTCGATGAGATCGTGCTGCTCGGCACCGACGAGATCTGCGCCGCGATCCAGGATGTGTTCGAAGACACGCGCTCGATCGTCGAGCCGGCCGGTGCCCTGGCGGTTGGGGGACTCAAGAAATACGTGGCGCGCGAGGGCTGGCGCGGCAAGCGCCTGGTGGCCATCAACAGCGGCGCCAACATGAACTTCGACCGGCTGCGGCACGTTGCCGAGCGCGCCGATCTGGGCGGCGAGCGCGAGGCGCTGCTGGCGGTGGTGATTCCCGAGCAACCGGGGAGCTTCCTGCACTTCTGCGAAGTGTTGGGTAAGCGCAGCGTCACCGAGTTCAACTACCGCTACGCGGACGTTGCGGGCGCGCAGATCTTCGCCGGCCTTGCGCTCAGCGAGGGACGCGCCGAGAAGGACGCGGTGGTGGCGGCCCTGCGCGCCGCGGGCTTCACCGTCACCGACATGACCGATGACGAGATGGCCAAGCTGCACGTGCGCTACATGGTGGGCGGCCACGCGCGCGGCATCGCCAATGAGTTGCTTTACCGCTTCGAGTTTCCCGAGCGCCCGGGGGCACTGCTGAAGTTCCTGCAGGCCATCGGCTCACGCTGGAACATCAGCCTGTTCCACTACCGCAATCACGGCTCCGACTACGGGCGCGTGCTCGCGGGCATCCAGGTGCCCCCAGCGGAGCGGGCGGATTTCCTGCAGCACTTGAACGAGCTGCACTACGCGTATGTGGAGGAGACCGCCAACCCGGCGTACCGGATGTTTCTCGGCGCCTGACAGGGGACGCGCCGCGCGCCGCTACGGTACCCCCGGTGTTGGCTTGCGGCTCTCGATGAGCCACTCGCGCCAGATCGCCAGCAGCACCGCGAGGATCACCGGGCCCACGAACAGGCCGACCAGCCCGAACGCGGCCAGTCCCCCCAGCACCCCGAACAGCACCACCAGAAACGGGATCTGCGCTTCGCGGCTGATGAGCAGCGGGCGCACGATATGGTCGACCCAGCCCATGACGATCGCGCCCCAGATCGCAAGACCGATACCGGCCACCGTATTGCCGGTGACCACCAGCCACAGCGCGACGCCGCCCCAGATGGCCGGGGCGGCAAAGGGAATCAGCCCGCACACCGTGGTGAGCGCGGCGAGGAACACCGGGGCGCTGGCGCCCGCGAGCCAGTAACCGAGGCCCGCCAGCGTTCCCTGTATGGTCGCCGCCAGCACCAGCCCGTAGACCACGGCCTTCACGGTCTGCCCGATGGCCAGCAGATAGTTGTGGATCCGGGGTCCCAACACCTGCTCGAGGGCGCGCGCGAACTGGCGCGCGAAACGCGCGCCGTCGCGATACACGAAGAACAGGCTGACCGCCGCGAGGAACAGCTTGACCACGTTGCGGCCGATGCCGCCGATCACGTGCGCGATCTGGCCGAAGGAGCGGTCGGTGATCTTGCGCAGCTCCGCGCCCAGGGCGTGCGGGTCCTGGGCCGCGCGCGTGGTCAGCTCGTGCAACTGGTCGCCGATCCAAGGGAGCCTGAGCACCTCCGGCGGCAGCTGCAGGCCGCCGGCGAGCAGATCCTGCGACTGGTGATACGCATGCACCACCTCGATGCGCAGCACCACTGCCACCCAGGCGAGAGGGGCGACCACGGCCACGCTGACCGCCGTGGTCATCAGCAGCGCTGCAACGATGCTGCGTCCGCCCAGCACGCGCAGCAGCCATTCGTATCCCGGCCAGGTCACGAACGCGAGGATTGCCGCCCACACGAGCGGCACGATGAACGGCTCCATGACGCGAAAGCCGAGCAGCACGAGGCCGGCCAGTACCGCCGCGGTGATGAGCCGGCGCAGCCACGGTGCGGAGACGAAGTCTTCCATCGCTCTTGGTCCCGCGCCGGTCAGCTGAGGCCGGCGGCGTCGGAAACAAACATGGTGAGCGCCAGCAGCATGCACGCTGCGAGCGTCAGCTGGCGGCGCAGGTTGAGATACGCCGGCGGCAGCTCACTGCCCAGGAAGCGGTGCTCGTACAGCCAGAACCCGCCGCACCCGACCGCCAGCACGGCGAGCCCAGGTTGCCCGCCGAGCACTGCACCGGCCGCCCCGATCAGCGCGGGCGCAAGCGCGCCGGCCACGCGCGCCGCGTCCCAAGGCAGGCGCCCCGCCAGCGCGAGCCCCCAGTGCACGGCGCCGGCTGAGGCGAGCCACACCGCGCCCCACGCGAGCGCAATGCGCTGCGCCAGCTCGCGCCCGGGATAGTCAGGCAGCAGGCCCACTCCCGCCAGGCACAGCACCAGGGGCACGACGCTCAGGTACCCGGCCCACTCGGCCAGGGAGTTGAGCTGGGTCGTCCCGGCGCGCTGTTCGGTGAGTCCCATGAACGTTGGATCATGCCACGCGCGCGGCGCGCGTGCGGCTCTTGACGCGGCGCCGTGCGCACAGGCAGGCTTCGCGCAGCGTGAGGTGTCCGTTCCAACGCGCGCGGCCAAAGGCTGTGACCGCGCACGGCGGAACGGTTAAACGGGAAGTCCGGTGAGGATTCGTCCAATGCCGGCGCTGCCCCCGCAACGGTAATCGAGATCAGGCGGATCACATGAGCCACTGCACCCGCTAAAGGGCGCGGGAAGGCGATCCGCCCGGAGATCCAACCTCCAGCTCGAAAGCCCGGAGACCGGCCTTGCGTGTATTACCGATGGGCGTCGCGGCGGGCGATGCTGGTTGGGCGGTACGCGCTGCGCATACCGCGCGCCTGCCAGCTTCTGAAAACCACGACCCCCTCGGGCACGGGTGTGTGCATTTTCAGGAGCTAAAATCATGACAACAGGTCTTCGGGCGCGCCGCGCGCCGGGGCGCGCGGGGCGGGCAGCGCTTTTGGGTTTGCTTGCAGTTTGCGGTCGCTGTGAG
>CATPBM010000259.1 GCA_955652625.1 uncultured Steroidobacteraceae bacterium | reverse complement strand
CTTCCACTCGGCCGCAGCGAGTTTCCAATCCACTTCGAGAGGCTACCGGCAGGCATCGACAGGGTCGGTGCGCCTGGACACAGATCGCCGGTTCTCCCAGGGGCTCAGTGCACAAAAAGAAAGCCCCGCGAGCGGGGCCTTCCAGCACCAAAGTGCTCAGCGAGAGGCAACTATCAGGCGGCGACCGCCAGCAGTTGCCAGTTCTTGGGCAGAATGACCGCGTCGATTGCGTGAACGATACCGTTCGTCGCAACGATGTCGGCCTGCGTAACGCGGGCCCCACTCACCCGTACGTCTGAAGACGACACGGCTGCGGTCAGCGTGCTGCCCTGCAGCGTCATCACTTCGCCTGACTTCACATCTCTCGCCATCAGATGGCCGGAGAGGATGTGATAGTTCAGAACTCCTTTGAGCTTCGCAGTGTCCTTAAGCAGCTGTTCATGTGCGCCGGACGGAAGCTTTCTGAACGCCTCGTCGGTTGGCGCAAAAACTGTAAAGGGACCCTTCGCGGCCAGTGCATCGGTCAGACCCGCTGCTTTGAGGCTGCTGGCGAAGGTCGTGAAATTGCCCACGCCGATCACCGTATCGACGATGTTCTTCGCGGGTGCCGTAGTTTTGCTGTTCCTTGCGCCTTCCGTGGCGGGAACGCTTCGTGACTGATCCATAAAAAAACCTCGAAATGCAGCCAGCAAGAATTCGCCGGCGAACTCAACTCGTGTGCGGTTGAGTGCGCGGACTATACGCGGTATGCCGAGCGCGTGCGGTCAAGCGCTAAAAGATGTGAGTGCGCAAACTACTTTCGTTTTCTATTGCAATCAGCGCGAATCAAGCGATGGTTCAAGGCCGCAGAGCTGAAGCTCTCATCGGAGAGCATGCGTCACTGCGGGTTGCGCGATAGGACCTCTCCTGGCCGTGCCTCGAGCGATTGCCATAGCAGTGCTCAGCGGCGTTAGATCTCCGTGGCGAGTGCTTCCCCACAGCTGTTTCAGCCTGTCCAGAAATCGCTGCCAGCCCGCTGCGATCGCGTCGTTGCTCATCGTCATACTCCTGGTCCAAACAGGCAGTGTGCGCCATAGCTGGGATCGGTCGGTGCGCTGGCGCACGCTGATCGATTCAGCGCCGGGGGCCTTGCCGATCGCCGGCGTCCGGGAGGATGGCATCGAACCCGCTCTGTGCGAAAGCGCACCGACGAACCGGTGAGCCCGGCCAAAAAATCGCTCCATAGGTCCTTGAGCAAGGTGCGATGAATGCCGCAGGGATAATCGGCAGTCCCGGGTGCAGCGAGCGTCAGGTATGCGCGCATTTTGCACGACCTTGCCTGGCCCGGGGCCTCCGGCAACTCGCCAATACGCTTCCGGCGTTTGCGCTGTTATGGCTGCTGATGGCCTGGAGTGCTCAGGCACGTTGGGGTCTTGGGTGGACGCTGCTGCTGGCCCTGCCCACGGCCGGACTGTATGTGCGCCTATTCATCATTCAGCACGATTGCGGCCACGGCTCGTACTTCGCAAGTCGGCGCGCCAACCATTGGGTGGGTGCTTGCCTCGGATTGATTACGCTGTTTCCCTTCGGCTACTGGAAGAAGACTCATGCCGTGCACCACGGCACATCGGGGAACCTCGATCGGCGCGAATTCGGCGATGTACGGACATGGACGGTTGAGGAGTATCGGGCGCACTCGCGATGGCGCCGCTTCGCCTATCGCTGCTATCGCAGCATGCCGGTGCTGCTCGGGGTCGGGCCGGCCTATCAGCTCATCATCAAGCATCGGCTCCCCTACGACCTGCCGCTCTCCTGGAGGCGAGAGTGGGCCAGTGTGCTACTCAACAACGTAACGCTCCTCGTGGTCGAAGGCGCAGGCGCACTGGCGTTCGGCTGGTACACGCTGCTGCGGGTGCAGTTGCCGGTGGTACTGATCGCGGGTGCGCTGGGCGTGTGGCTGTTCTACGTGCAGCACACGTTCGAGCATGCCTATTGGTCACGGAAGAAGGGCTGGGACGCGCATCGAGCCGCAGTCTCCGGCAGCTCCTATTACGATCTGCCGCGATTGATACATTGGTTTACCGGCAATATCGGCTATCACCACATTCACCACCTCGCGCCGCGCATTCCGAACTACCACCTGCGGGCGGCGTTTGAATCGAGCCCACTGCTGCGCCGCGCGCCGCGCCTCACATTGCGAGGCAGTCTGCGGTGTGCGCGCATGAAGCTCTGGGATGAAGCTCGGGGACGCATGGTCGGGTTTCCCGAGCGGCATGTGTCCTAGTCTGGGAGATAGGTATGAACGACCTTAGCGCTTCAAGCACCTCGAAGCGACTCGCAGAAGAGCTGCAACGGCTGTGGAACAAACCGACCACGGCCGAATGTCTGCGCCTGTCTAATACGGCGGGTACGAATGCGGAGGCAGAGCAGTTGGATACTTGGGAAGGTGAAGGCGGCACCAGCGCGCCGCGTGAACGCACCTCAGCGGGTAGCTGAGCGCGGCATCGGCGTGCTGGCCTGGACATCCGTCGCCATCACATAGCCCGGGCGCCAGAGGCTCTTATAGCGATACGCGGGAGCAGACGATCGAATTCCTTTTTCACCACGGCGTAGCACTCGCAGGCGCGCGCTTCCAGTCGGGGACGATCAAGGACGGTGATGCGCCCGCGCCTGTACTGGATCAGCCCGGCGTCCTGCAATTTTCCTGCCGCCTCCGTCACCCCCTCGCGCCGCACGCCGAGCATGTTGGCGATCAGCTCCTGCGTCATCGAGAGGGTGTTCGCAGACAAGCGGTCCAGACTCAGTAGCAGCCACCGACATAACTGCTGATCGACGGAGTGATGTCGATTGCAGACCGCGGTTTGTGCCATCTGCGTGATAAGCGCCTGCGTGTAACGTAGCAACAGAACTTGCAGCGAGCCGGAGCGATGGAATTCATCCTTAAGCAGCTGTCCCTTCAGCCGAAACGCGTGACCCCCGCTCTGCACAAGCGCGCGGCTGGGCGTGGTCTCGCCTCCCATGAACAGCGCGATACCGATAATTCCTTCATTACCCACCACCGCGATCTCCGCCGACGCCCCGTCTTCCATTACGTAGAGCAGAGAAACGATGCAGGTGGTGGGAAAATAGACATGACGCAGGCGGTTGCCCGACTCGTACAAGACGTCCCCCAGCGGCATCGGGACGTACTCCAGATGCGGGAACAGCCGCTCGCTCGCCTCCGGCGGCAGCTGCGCCAGAAGGTGGTTTTGTTGCGGATCAGGTGCCCTGGGCGTAGCCAGTGCTTTCACGGCAGCTTCCCCAGTAAGTTCAAATCCGTCTCCATCGCTGCACTATAGACCACCCTCCGCGATATGTATCGCATCGTACATAATGGCCGCAAGGCATCCTTGCGGGGCGCCGTTGATATTGCGGTATCGTCAGCCATTTCAATGAGATGCGGGGTGCTATCTGCGTGCAGTCACGCCGCGGTTTTGGGAGCACGTGAGAGCTGTGAGCGCTTCGTCCTCGACATGGATGCCCGTTTACCCCTGCAGCACGCCCATCAGCGCGGAAATCTTGATTGTTGCGAAGTTTGAATGGCTGTCAGAGACCGCGTAGGGCAGGACGATTCGCTCGTTATGGCGCATGGCTCCGCACGTGTAGACGACATTCGGGACGTAGCCCTGCCGCTCGGACGGTTCCGGCCGCAGCAGTGGCTCAGCAGAGCGCGCGAGCACCTTTGAGGGGTCTTTCTTGTCGAGAAGAACCACTCCGATCGAATATCTTCTGAACGCCCCCACGCCGTGGGTCAGCAGCAGCCAGCCCTCGTCAAGCTCGATCGGCGAGCCGCAATTGCCGATCTGCACGAATTCCCAGGGGAATTGAGGCTTGAGAAGGAGGACACCCTCGCCCCAGGAGTACAGATCGTCCGAGTAGATGAGGTAGAGGTTCTCATTGTCCTGTCGGCCGATCATGGCGTATTTGCCGTTGATCTTTCGGGGAAAGAGCGCCATGCCCTTGTTGCGCGCAGCCGCGCCCGTCAGGGGCGTCATGCGGAAGGACATGAAGTCGGTGGTTTCGAGCAACTCTGACCTGATGGCCCAGCCGCTGTAGGCGGTGTAGGTGGCGTAGAACGTTTTTTGGCCTCTGTCGTCGAACTCGACGAAGCGGGCATCTTCGATGCCCTTCGATTGCGCTTCGGTGATCGGGAAGATTACCCGCTCGCTGATATCCTCATCGGCGTTGAAGAGCACTTCAAGACAATCTTCGGACGCATCGGCAGGCCGCGGTTGCAGACGCGGAATGGAGGCGAGGGG
>CATPBM010000258.1 GCA_955652625.1 uncultured Steroidobacteraceae bacterium | reverse complement strand
CGGCAGGGCGGTGCGCATCGACCGCAGCAGAACCCAGTATCAGGAATTCTGCGCATCGACCATACCCGCCGGAATGAATTTGGGCGGTTTCAAGATCGTCATCGATTGTGCCAACGGCGCCGGCTACAAGGTGGCGCCGCGCGCGCTCGCGGACCTCGGCTGGCAGGCCGCATTCAGGCGTGATCCGGGCCTCGCCGCGGGACTCAACGTGCACGCCGGGCAGATCACCCACGAGGTGGTTGCGAAGGCCCTGGGACTGAAAGCGCGGCCGGCGATCTGACAGTGCCGCGGCGTGCGGCGTTGCAGCGGCCGCGCCATCCCCCCACAAAGGGGGTGGTTTTTGCACCCCGCGGGCCGCTACGCTACGCGCACATTGATTGACACTTAGGCGGAGGTTCCCCGTGATGAAGATTGCGTTGCCGGCCGTGACGCTGGCACTCATGGCAGGCTCGGTGATCGCCGAACCGGTGACCTACAAGATCGACCCGGCGCACACCTTTCCGAGCTTCGAGGCGGACCACTTTGGCGGGCTGTCGGTGTGGCGCGGCAGATTCGACAACACCTCCGGGACTGTCCTGATCGACAAGGACAAGGGCACCGGAACGGTTGACGTTTCGGTCGATACGTCCTCAATCGATTTCGGCAACCCGAAGCTCAACGAGCACACGAAGTCCGCCGAAATGTTCGACGTGCAGAAGTATCCGACGGCGACCTACAAGGGCAAGCTCACCGACTTCAGGAACGGCGTGCCGACCAAGGTGCAGGGCGAGTTCACGCTCCACGGCGTGACCCATCCGCTGACGCTCACGGTCAATTCCTTCAAGTGCATCACGTTTCCCCAGGACAAGAAGGAACACTGTGGCGCGGACTTATCCGGGACTATTAACCGGGCCGACTACGGCATCAGTTACGGCGACAAGTACGGCTTCAAGATGGACGTGAAGCTCGCCATACAGGTTGAAGGGGTGCGCGCTAGCTGATGCGCGAGGCGACCTCGCTGGCCAGGGCCAGCGAGGCCGTCAGGCCCGGCGACTCGATGCCGAAGAGGTTCACCACGCCGCACACCCCGTGGGCGCGCTCATCATCGATCCGAAAATCCGCCGCCGGAGCGCCCGGGCCGGCGATCTTCGCCCGCACCCCCGCATAGCCCGGTTGCAGGGCCCCGTCCGGAAGCTGCGGCCAATAGCGGCGAATCGCGGCGTAGAACTGCGCGCCGCGTTCCGCATCTACGGTGAACTCGCAGCTGTGGATCCACTCTACGTCCGGCCCGAAGCGTGCCTGTCCGGCAAGATCCAGTGTCAGATGAATCCCGAGCCCGCCTGGTATGGGGACGGGGTAGATCAGGCGGCTGAATGGCGCACGCATGTTGAGCGTGAAGTAGCTGCCCTTGGCGAACCAGGCGGTTGGGATGTGCGCCGGCGGGAACCCCTCCATCAGGCGCGCTACCGCGGGCGCGTGCACGCCGGCGCAGTTCACGAGCGCGCGCGCGCGCAGCGCAGGCTCGCCGCCGTTGACGCCGATGAGGAGCCCCTGCTCCTCGAGCACCACGCGGGTGACGGCGCTGCCACAGGCGAGGGTTGCACCGTGATGTTCCGCATCGGCTAGCAGCGCAAGCATGTAGGCGTGCGAGTCGATGATGCCGGTCAACGGGGAGTGTAGGGCGCCGGCGCAGGAGAGCTGCGGTTCCAGCGTGAGCGCGGCTTCGCGGCTCAGCGGCTCGAGCTGCACGCCGTTGGCGCGCGCCGCGGCTGCGATGCGCTCGAGCTCCGCAAGCTGCGCGCCGTCGGCCGCGACGATGAGCTTGCCGCAGCGCCTATACGCCACCCCGCGTTCACGGCAGAAGTCATAGAGACGCTCGCGTCCTGCGACGCACAGGCGAGCCTTCCAGGAATCGCACGGATAATAAATACCGGCATGGATCACCTCGCTGTTGCGCGAGCTTGCGCCGGTGCCGAAGCGGGCCGCGGCTTCCAGGATCAGGGGTTCGTGGCCGCGCGCGGCAAGCTCACGCGCCACGGCGAGCCCGACGACTCCCGCCCCGATGACTACCGCATCGACCTCATCCATTTGCGACAAGTGTAGCCGCTCGCACTCTGAGCGGTTGTGAGCAGAGCCTGCCGCGGCGTGCCAGTGCGTACAATGCGCGCTGCCGCACACGCCTTTGGGCATGAGGAGCTTCCGTGGCCGCCGTGAGCTATCAGACGCAAGGGGAGGTGGCCGTACTCACCATTGCCAATCCGCCGGTCAATGCACTGAGTCTGCCCGTGCGGCAAGCCCTGGTGCAGGCACTGCAGCAGGCGGCGGACGATGCGGCGGTGAAGGCCATCGTGATTACCGGTGCGGACGGCATGTTCGCCGCCGGGGCGGACATCAATGAAGTCGCCTCCGGGCTCGTATTGACGCCGCCCGTCACGCGCGACGTGCAGGCGCAGATGGAAAGGGCATCGAAGCCCATCGTCGCCGCAATCGCCGGCGTGGCCTTTGGCGCAGGCTTCGAGCTCGCGCTCGCCTGCCACTGGCGCGTAGCCGAAACGCGCGCCCGCGTGGGGCTTCCCGAGGTGAAGCTCGGTCTCATCCCGGGAGCGGGGGGCACGCAACGCTTCACGCGCCTCGCAGGTCCTGAGGCGGCACTGGAAGCGATCACCGCAGGCAGTGCGATCCCTGCCGCGCGCGCACGGGAGCTCGGACTCGTCGACGAAGTGGCGGAGGATGCGCTCGCGGCGGCCATCGCGCTCGCCCGGCGGGCAGTCGCGGAGCATCGGCCGCTGCGCATCGCGAGTGACGTGGAGGACCGCGTTCGCGGCGTGGATCCGGGCCTTTTCACGGCTTTTCGTCAAAAGATTGCCTTCAAGGCCCGCGGCCAGCTCGCCCCCGGGAGGATCATCGACAGCATCGAGGCAGCCTGTACGCGCCCGAAGGAGGAGGCCCTGCGCCTGGAGCGCCAGTACTTTTTCGAGTGTCGCGACAGTGCGCAGCGCGAGGCGCTCGTGCATGTTTTTTTCGCCGAGCGCGCGGCACGCAAGATCCCCGGGCTGCCCGCGCATGTGCAGGCGCTCCCGGTCCGCAGCGCCGCCGTGGTCGGCGCCGGCACCATGGGTGGCGGGATCGCCATGAGCTTCGCCAACGCCGGCATTCCGGTGGCGGTACTCGAATCCTCGCGCGCGGCGCTCGAGAAGGGCGTGGCGCTCATCCGCAAGAACTACAGCGCTTCAGTGGCGCGCGGCCGCCTGACCCAGAAGCGGGCCGAGGAGACCCTGGCCCTCATTCACGGCGTCGGGGACTACGCGGCGCTCGCGAGCGCCGACATCATCATCGAAGCGGTGTTCGAGGACATGAAAGTGAAGCGGGAAGTCTTCGCGCGCCTCGATCAGGTGGCCGCGCCCGGGGCGATCCTGGCCACCAACACCTCCACCCTCGACGTCGATGCCATCGCCGCCAGCACCTCGCGCCCGGAGCAGGTAGTGGGCACGCATTTCTTCAGCCCGGCGCACGTCATGAAGCTGCTCGAGAACGTGCGCGGCCAGCGCACCTCGGCGCAGACCATCGCCACCGTGATGGCCCTCGGCAGGACTCTCGGCAAGATTGTGGTGCTGGCCGGCAACTGCGAGGGCTTCATCGGCAATCGCATGCTCATGTACTACGGCGCGGAGGCGGAATTTCTCCTCGAGGAGGGTGCGACGCCTGAGCAGATCGATCGCGTCATCGAGGACTTCGGCTTTGCGATGGGCCCGCTCGCCGTACGGGACCTCGCGGGCAACGACGTCGGCTTTCTGATCCGCAGGGGACGCAAGCTTCCGGCCGACGAGCGCTGGTCGCCCATTCTCGAGCGCCTGGTCGCGCACGGCCGCCTCGGGCAGAAGGCCGGCAGGGGCTTCTATCGCTACGAGGGCCGCACTCGCATACCCGATCCGGAGGTGACCGCGCTCATCGAGGGCGTATCGCGCGATCTGGGCATCGCGCGGCGGCAGATACCGGATGAGGAGATTCTCGATCGGCTGCTGCATCCGCTGGTCAACGAGGGCGCGCGCGTCGTGGAGCAGGGAATCGCCCTGCGCGCCAGCGACGTCGACGTGGTGTACATACACGGTTACGGGTTTCCGGCATACAAGGGAGGCCCCATGTACTGGGCGCGGCAAACGGGCCTTGCGCGCGTGGTCGAGACCATGCAGCGTCTTGCGCCCACGCACGGTGCCCGCTGGCGACCGGCGCCGCTCCTCGAGCACCTGGCGGCCTCGGGAGAGGACTGGGACAATGCGCACGAGGCGAAGACAACACATAACAGCTCCTGAGCACCTGTCAGGGGGAGTCATGCGCAGCGTTTTTGCAGTCGCAGTGGTGGCATCGTGCCTGGTGGCGGGAGGCGTGGCTTGCGCCGACTCGCCGGCGGGTGAGCAGGCCATGCCTCACGTGCCCGGCAGTGTGGCCGAGTGGGCTCGCGGGGCGCGCCTCTTCGAGGGGCTGGGGAATTTCCACCGCAAGGTCAGCACCTCCTCGGACCCCGCGCAACAGTATTTCGATCAGGGGATGCGGCTGCTATGGGCTTTCAATCACGATGAATCGAGCCGCTCGTTCGCCAAGGCGGCCGAGCTCGACCCGGCATGCGCCGCCTGCTATTGGGGCGTGGCGCTCACGGTCGGTCCCAACTACAACATGCCGGCAATGGCCGAGCCGCGCGCGCGCGTGGCCTGGGAGGCCCTGCGCGCAGCCCAGGACAGAGCCCCGAGGGCTTCAGCGATCGAGCAGGCGCTGATCGGCGCATTGGCAACTCGCTACCCATCGGCACAACCGCCCGGTCCGGCGAATCTCGATGCGGTCCTGAGCGCCTACGCGGCCGCCATGCGCACGGTGGCGGCGCGCTTCCCCGACGATCTGGACGTGCAGACTCTGTGTGCGGAGAGCGAGATGAACCTGCACGCCTGGAAGCTGTGGAGCGCCGCTGGGCAGCCGGTCGCGGGAACGCGCGACATCGAGGCACGGCTTGAGTCGGTGTTGCGGCGCGACCCAAACCATCCCGGCGCGAATCACTACTACATCCACGTCATGGAAGCTTCGCCCGAAGCGGGCAAGGCCGTGGCCTCGGCCGAGCGGTTGCGCGGGATGATGCCGGCGGCCGGGCATCTGCAGCACATGCCGGCCCATATCATGCAGCGCGTGGGTCGCTACGAGGAGGCGGCACAGGCGAACCGACTCGGCGTGGCCGCCGACAACGCGTACTTTGCGGCGACGGCGGCGCCTGACTACTACGCCATGTACTTCGCCCACAACTACGCATTCCTCGCCTTCTCCACCGCCATGGAGGGACGCAAGGCGGAGACCCTGGCTGCGGTGCAGAGTGTCGCGCAGACGGTCCCGGTGGACATGATGCTCGCGATGGGCGACTCGGGCTGGAGCCTGTCCCAGCAATACGCGGCGCTGGTGCGCTTCGGACTGTGGGACGAGCTGATCGCGCTGCAGGCGCCGGACGCCAGGGCGCAGGGGCTGACCGCCGGATATCTTTTCGGCCGTGGCGTGGCGCTCGCGGCGCGCGGACGGATCGAGGACGCGCAGGGCGCGCTCGCGCAGCTGCACGCACTGGGTGTTGCTGCCGCGCCGGATGCCCAGGCGGGGTTCAACAGCCTGCGCGATGTGCTGGCCGTTGCCGAGCCGATCGTCGCAGCTCGCATCGCCTCCTCGCAGCAGCGCAGCGACGAGGCGATCGCGCAGCTCGAGCGGGCGGTCGCCGCCGAAGAGCGGCTGGCATACAACGAACCCTCGGACTGGTTCTTTCCCGCACGCCATCTGCTCGGGCAGCAGCTCCTGATCGCAGGACGCGCGAGCGAGGCGGAGCGCGTCTATCGGGAGGATCTGCGGCGCAATCCGCACAACGGCTGGGCGTTGTATGGGCTCGCCGCGGCGTTGCGGCGCCAGGGGCGCAGCGCCAGCGCGGCGCAAGTCAATCATGAGTTCGAGGCGGCTTGGAAACACGCCGACGTGCGACTGCCCGCGTCAGCGTTCTGGTTCGCAGGTCCCGACACCACGAGCTGCGAGTGCCAGCGGCAGGCCTCAGCTGAGCGGCAGGCGGGTCGTAAATTTCTTGGTGCGCAGCACGAAGCTGGTGTTGACTGAGCGCACGGCCGCAAGCTGCAAGAGCTGTGTGGACAGGAAGTGCTCGTACGCTTCCATGCTGGCGGCCACGATGCGCAGCAGGTAGTCGTTGGCGCCGCTCATGGAGTGACACTCGAGGACTTCGGAACGCTCCTTGACGAGATGATCGAACTGCCGCACCGATTCGGGGTGGTGATTCTCGAGGGACACGACGGCGTAGGCGAGAATCGGCAGCCCGATGGCCGCCGCCCGCAGGAGCGTCGCATAGCCTGCAATGAATCCGGCCTCCTCGAGCCGCCGCAGCCGCCGCCAGCACGGAGCGGGCGAGAGGCCGACGCGCTTGGCCAATTCCTGGTTCGAGATACGCGCATCCGCCTGCAGTTCTTCGAGGATGCGCCGGTCGAGACGATCGAGGCTCTTGCTCATGGGTGCGATCGGAGGTCCTGAAGCAATAATATTGCCAATAATGCCCATGAAGAGGCAATCGCAGCAAGATAATTGCAGCGTTTCGGGCATAAGCTGTGCCATCGAATTCTTTCCCGGACGATGATCCCATGGCGGCACGGGCTGGCGCGATTCCCAATCCCTCGCGCGAGAGCGCTCATCCGGGGGCGCAAATCGACTGGCGCCGCGTCGCCTCGCTCCTGCACGCCTCGCGCGCGCTGGACGACATCGAGGAAATGCGCCTGGTGCCCGAGCGCAAGGTGCTGTACCAGTTCTCCGCGCGCGGCCATGACTTCGCGCAGATCCTGCTCGGCTTGCAGCTCGATGACGCGCACGATGGCGTGACCGTGTACTACCGCTCGCGCCCGCTCATGCTGGCGCTCGGGGTGAGTCTGGAGGATGCTGCCGCGGGCCCGCTCGCCCGCAGCGGCTCCTTCAGCGGTGGGCGCGATATCGGCGTGGTGTTCAATCGTCCCGGCCACGGGGCGCCAACCGTGCTGCCCGCGTGCGGGGGCGTCGGCGCGCAGTACACGCCCGCGGCCGGCTGGGCGCAGGCGATCCGCTACCGACACGAGGCGCTGGGAGATGCGACTTACGCGCGCAGCATCGCGGTGGTGTTGGGCGGGGACGCCTCGACCGCGACCAACGGTTTCTGGGCGGCGCTCAATATCGCCACCACTCTGAAGCTGCCGTTGCTGTTCTATATCGAGGACAACGCCTTCGGCATTTCCGTGCCCTCGTCCATGCAGACACCCGGCGGCAACATCGCCGCCAACCTGCGTGCCTTTGGCGGCCTGAGCATCCTCGAGGGCAGCGGCAGCGATCCGCGCGAAGCCGCGGGCCTGATAGAGCGCGGCGTCGCCCACGTGCGCAGGGAGCGCGCGCCGCTCCTGCTGCGGCTCACGGTGCCGCGCCTGTCCGGCCATTCCGGACAGGACACGCAGGCCTACAAGTCGACCGAGATTCTCAGCGAGGAGCGCGCGCGCGATCCGCTAACGCACCTGCACGAGTTGCTGGTGCCGGCCGTCATGCCCGAGTCCGAGTGGATGCGCATCGCTGGCGAGGCGCGCCGCGAGGTGGAGGCGGCAGTGGCGCAGGCGCTCGCCCGTCCGCAGCCGGATCCGCAGGAGCTGACGCGCCATGTTTTCTCGGCGGACGACGCGGCGCCGGCGCTGCAGGAGCAGGGCGGCCTCGCGCCCGACGGCCACGTGTTTGCTGCCTCGAGTACGACCGCAAGGCCGGAGGCCACGCGCATCAATATGCTCACCGCGATCCGGCGCACGCTGGACGCGGAGCTCGCGGCCAATCCGCGCATGGTGGTGTTCGGCGAGGACGTGGGTCCGAAGGGCGGTGTGCACGGCGCCACGCTCGGGCTGCAGGAGAAGTACGGCGTGGGGCGCGTGTTCGATACCAGTCTGTCCGAGGAAGGCATCATCGGCCGTGCCGTCGGCATGGCGCTCGCAGGCCTGCTGCCGGTGGCGGAGATCCAGTTCCGCAAATACGCCGATTCCGCGGCGGAGCAGCTGAACGACTGCGGGACGCTGCGCTGGCGTACGCACAACCGCTTCGCCGCGCCGATCGTGGTGCGCATGCCGGGCGGGTTCTTCAAATGCGGCGATCCGTGGCACAGCCAGACGAACGAGGTCGCCTGGGTGCACGGGGTCGGCTGGCAGGTCGCGGTCCCCTCCAATGCGGAGGATGCGGTGGGACTGTTGCGTTCGGCGCTGCGCGGCAACGATCCGGTCATTTTCTTCGAGCACCGCGCGATGCTCGATGGTGCCTGGGCGCGCCGCCCGTACCCGGGCGACGAGTTCGTGGTGCCCTTTGGGCGCGCCCGCGCGGTGCGCAGCGGGAGCGAGCTGACCGTGGTCACCTGGGGCGCGATGGTCGAGCGCTGCGAGCTCGCCGCGGTGCAGTCGCATGTCGACGTGGAGGTGCTCGACCTGCGTACCCTGTCGCCCTGGGACAAGGGGGCCGTGCGCACATCCGTGGAAAAGACGCGCCGTTGCCTGATCGTGCACGAGGACAACCTGACCGCGGGTTTCGGTGCGGAGGTCGCCGCAACACTCGCGCAGGAGAGCTTCTTCAGCCTCGATGCGCCGATCGGGCGCCTGGCCATGCCCGACATTCCGAGTCCCCACGCGCCGGTGCTGCTCGAGGCGGCCGTGCCGGACGTGGCGCGCATCTGCCGCGCAATTCAGCGGCTGGCGAGCCTGTGAGGGCGTCATGAGCGGCGCGGTTGAAATCAGGGCACCGGCGGAGCAAACCGAAGGCACGCGCCTGCAGATCCTGCGCTGGCTCAAGCACGTGGGTGAGAGCGTCGCCCTGAACGAGCCGCTGATCGAGATCGAGACCGACAAGGTGACCGTCGAGGTGCCATCTCCGGGAGCCGGGGTGCTGCGCGAGATCATCCGGCACGAGCAGGAGGAGGTTGCCCCCGGAGAGCTGCTCGGGCATATCGAGCCCGGCGTACCCGCCGGCGCGGATTCGCTCGCGCCGCGAGCCGCAGCGCCCGACACAGTAGCGGGAGCCGCGGCGAGGGGCGCGGCCGCTGCGCCGGGTGAGACGGCCGCTCCTGCCGGGTCATCAGGGCGAGCCGCGGACGCCGGGGACTTAAGTCCTGCGGTTCGGCGGCTGCTGGCGGAGCACGGACTGGAGCCGTCCGCGGTGGCCGGCAGCGGGCGGGCAGGACGCATCACGGTCGAGGACGTGCTGCGCGCGGCGCAGGGCGGCACCGCGGCGGGCGGGCATCCAGCGCCCAAGCCCGGCGGTGCCGCATCCGCCGCAACCAGCGCGCCGGCCGCAGCCGCAACGGCCCCTGTTGGCGGGCCCGCGGACCCAGCGGGTCCAAGCCGCCGCGTGCCGCACACGGCTGTGCGCAAGCGCATCGCCGAGCACATGGTGCAAAGTCTCCTGCATACCGCGCCGCACGTGACCAGCGTGTTTGAGACGGACCTGACCGCCGTGCTCGAGGAT
>CATPBM010000257.1 GCA_955652625.1 uncultured Steroidobacteraceae bacterium | reverse complement strand
CCCACAACGGGCGCTGAGGGGCGAACTGCTCGCGCAGGCGCGCGCCACGCGCGGCGAGCCCCTCCGGCAACTCGAAGTCGAATTTCAGGTTGCCGGTCACGTGGGTGTTCGCCGGGTCCGCTCCCAGAGCCTGAAAGCGCTCGGCGTCCCCGGCTGCCTGCACCGCCACCACCCTCGCCTGCGAGAGGGTTTCGCGGAACAGTCCCCCGACGCGCCGATAGCGCCCGACCGAGCGCGCCGAGATGCGCGCGCTCGCCAGCACCAGGGGCACGCGGCGCCGCCCGCACTCGCGGTACAGGTTCGGCCACAGTTCGGTCTCGAAAATAACCGCCAGTGCCGGCTGCACGCGCGCGAAGAAGCGCCGCACCGCGCCAGGCAGGTCATAAGGAACGTAGCGCACGTGCGCGAGGTTGCCGAACAGAGCACGCGCCCGTGCAGCGCCGGTCGGCGTAAACGTCGTCACCGTGAGCGGCATGCCCGGATGGCGCCGGTACAGCGCGCTCACGAGCGGTGCGCAGGCCTGCACCTCCCCCACCGACACGGCGTGCAGCCAGACCCCGTGCGGCGCAACTCGGGCGCCGAAGCCGAAGCGTTCCGGGAAGTTGCGCCAGTAGCTGCGGTCGCGCAGGCCGCGCCATAGCAATATGGCGGAGATGATCGGAGCGGCAAGATAGACGGCGAGGAGGTAGAAGAATCGCAAACGGCGCCCGTTGTGTCAGGCCGGCAGCTCACTGTGGCCGGAGGACTGGCGGTAGCCGTCGAGCAGCCCGTGCCAGTCGGATTCGCCAAAACGCTCCGCCGGCAGCGCCCAGGTGACCTTCTCCAGCGAACGGCGCAGGCGCACGAGATTGCTGTCGCGCCACAATCCCGGGGGGCGCAGCTGGCAGCGGTCGAAATCGATGAGGTAGACGTTCTCCTCGCTCAGCAGGATGTTGTGTGTGTTGAGGTCGGCATGACATACGCCAAGGTCGTGGAACCGGCGGATGCAGCGGCCGATGGAGATCCAGGTCACCACCGACAGTGCCCCGGTGCGCAGGCACTCGGCGAGCGAGCCGACCGTTGCCAGCCGCTCGGTGAGCAGGTCGCCCGTGTAGGTGGCGCCCTGATGCCGGTAGCGCGCTGCGAGCGGCGCCGGCACCGGCAGGCCGGCGCGATGCATGCGGTAGGTCAGCTGCCATTCGGTGAACGGGCGGGTACTCTGCTCGTCCCGCCAGGCGTAGCGATCGCCCGAGAGGCGCGCCATCAGGCCGCCACGCCGGTAGTGACGCAGCACGTAGCGCCTGCCGTCGGACTTGATGAAGTGGGTCGCACCGCGACCCTGCGCCGCGCCATCGAGCTCTCCGCGCGCCGCCCAGTAGCGCGGCTCGAACCACTCGCCGCTCAAATTGCCCACGCGTGACGTGTCATATAGCATGGCGCCGCCCGCGAGAGCGCCGCGTTTTACCTCGGGGCCGAGCGCCCAGCGCCCACTCACAAACCTGACTCCATAATGCTGTCTTTCGCCGAACCGCCGCGCAGCCTCTGCATCCTCAGGCTGTCGGCGATCGGTGATGCCTGCCACGTGGTGCCGATCGTGCGCACCTTACAGCACGCCTGGCCGGCGACGCAGCTGACCTGGATCATCGGCAAGACCGAAGCGCGCCTCATGAGTCTCATCGAGGGCGTGGAGTTTATCACCGTGGACAAAGGCGCAAGTCTCGCCGGCCTGCGTGCGCTGCGCACTCAGCTGCGGGGCCGGCGCTTCGAGGTGCTGCTGCACATGCAGCTCGCCCTGCGCGCCAGCCTCGCGGCGTACTGCGTGCCCGCCGCCGTCAAAGTAGGCTTCGATCGCGCGCGGGCGCGCGAACTGCAGTGGCTGTTCACCAATGCGCGCATCGCGCCGCGCGCCCGCGAGCACGTGCTCGATGGCTTCTTCGGGTTTCCGGCCGCGCTCGGGGTCAAGGAACGCCTGCTGCGCTGGGACCTGCCGCTGCCGGCGGCCGCGCGCGCCTGCGCCGAGCGTCTGATACCGGATGCCCGTCCCACGCTCGTGATCAGTGCCTGCTCGACTCATGCGCTGCGCAACTGGCGTCCCGAACGCTACGCGGCGGTCGCCGAGCATGCCGCCAGCCGCCATGGCATGCGGGTGATCCTGGCCGGCGGCCCCGGCGAGCTGGAACGCCGGACGGCAGACGCAATCGAGCACGCCTGCCGCACCCCACTCATCAACCAGGTCGGCCAGGACACGCTGCCGGAGCTGCTCGCGCTGCTCGCGCGCGCGCGCGTACTCGTGACGCCCGACTCCGGTCCCGCGCACATGGCGACCATGGTGGGCACGCCGGTCGTGGGACTGTATGCGGCGACCAACCCCGCACGCAGCGGCCCGTACCTGTCCGGACGCTGGTGCGTGGATGCCTACGCCGAGGCGGCGCGCACGTTTCGCGGCTGTGAGCCCGCAGAGCTCCCCTGGAATCACAAGATCGAAGAGCCCGGCGTCATGGACCTCATCCGCGTCGATCAGGTAACCGCGAAGATCGACGAGTTGCTAGGATCGCGCTCATGAAAGACATCCTCGTTCCCATCTCCCCGGGGGAGCTGCTCGACAAAATCAGCATCCTGCAGATCAAGCTGGCGCGCATCCTGGATGCCGGCAAGCTCGCCAACGTGAAGCTCGAACTGTCGCTGCTGGAGCAGACCTGGAAGGACAGCGGATGCGCCACGCCGGACCTCGCCCGCGAGGAGCGTGCGCTGCTGAACGTCAACGAGCGCCTGTGGGATATCGAGGACCGCATCCGCGACAAGGAGGCCAAGCAGACCTTCGATCGCGACTTCATCGAGCTCGCGCGCGCGGTCTACGTGTGCAACGACGAGCGCGCCGAGATCAAGAAGCGCATCAACATGCAGCTCGGGTCGCGGCTGATCGAGGAAAAATCCTACAAACAGTATCGGTGACCCACGGCTCACACCTGACAGCGGAGGCTGCAAAGATGCGGTCGCATCGGTTGTTGTTCCTCGCGGCAATGGGATCCATGTGCCTCACTCTGAGCGGCCGCCCGGTCATGGCGCAGCCGCGCCAGAGGACGCCGCCCGCCCAGCCCGAAGCCGCAGCGTACGCCGATCTGGCCTGGCGGATGATCGGGCCGTTTCGCGGCGGACGCACCCGCGCAGTGGCCGGCGTGCCTTCGCAGCCGCACGTCTTCTACATAGGCGCGGCGGATGGCGGGGTGTGGAAGAGCGACGACGCCGGCCGCACCTGGCAACCCATCTTCGACGGGCAGCCGACGCAATCGATCGGCGCGATCGCGGTGGCGCCATCGAACCCCGACATCATCTATGTGGGCAGTGGCGAAGGGCTGCGTCGGCCGGACCTGTCGGTGGGCGACGGCATCTACCGCTCGAACGACGGCGGGCGCACCTGGTCGCACCTTGGCCTGCGCGATGGACAGCAGATCGCCGAACTCGCTATCGACCCCAGGGATCCCCGGCGCGTGTTCGCAGCGGTTCTCGGGCATCCATACGGCCCGAATGCAGAGCGCGGCATCTACCGCTCACTCGATGCAGGCGTTACCTGGGAGCCGGTCCTGCAGCGCGACGCCGACACCGGCGGTTCCGCGGTGGCGATAGATCCCGCCGACCCACGGATTGTGTATGCCGGACTGTGGCAGTCGCGCCTGGGTCCCTGGGAGGACAAGAACGAGTTCGAGGGCACCGGCGGGCTCTACAAGTCGACCGACGGCGGGAGCAACTGGAGGCGGCTGACCGCGGGCCTGCCCGCCAACCTGTCGCAGATCAACATCGCGATCGCGCCGAGCGCGTCGCGGCGCCTGTATGCCACCGTCGGCACCACCGAGCCGGGCGAGTACTCCTCGGCGGCGGGGCTGGGCGTGTTCCGCTCGGACGATGCGGGTGAGAGCTGGACGCGAATCACCACCGACCCGCGGCCGGCGTTGCGCATCGGCGGCGGCGATCTGCCGATCATCCGCGTCGACCCGAGCAATCCCGATGTGGTGTACAGCACCGGCATCGTTACCGTGAAGTCGAGCGACGGCGGCAAGAGCTGGCTTTCATGGCGCGGCGCGCCCGGCGGAGACGACTACCAGAACCTGTGGATCAGCCCGGGCGATCCGCGCGTTATCGCGCTGGTCAGCGATCAGGGCGCGATCATCACCCTGAATGGCGGCGAGACCTGGAGCAGCTGGTACAACCAGCCGACCGCGCAGCTCTACCACGTGAGCGTGTCACCCACCTTCCCTTACCGCGTGTGCGCCGGACAACAGGAGAGTGGCTCCGTATGTATCGCCAGCCGCGGCAACGACGGATCGGTGACCGATCGCGACTGGCATCCGGCCGGCGCCATCGAGTACGGCTACGTCGCCCCGGACCCGCTCGATCCGGACGTGATCTATGGCGGCGGGCGCAACGAGGTCTCCAAGTTCCATTGGTCCACCGGACAGGTGCAGAACGTCACGCCGATCCCGGTGCGCGGTCCCGACGCACGTGCCGATCGCACCGAACCGCTCATGTTCTCGTCTCTGGATCCGCGCACGCTCTACTACGCCGCCAACCGCCTCTACAAAACGAGCGACGGGGGCAATACGTGGCAGGCCATCAGCCCGGACCTGGCGCGCGAGGCGGGCGCGGTGCCAGCGAGCGTGGGCGCGCAGCATCCCAAGGGAGCAGAGCAGCAGCGCGGGGTCATCTATGCGCTCGGCCCCTCGCCGAAGAGCATCGATACGTTGTGGGCCGGCACCGACGATGGCTTCGTATGGATGACGGCGGACGGAGGGAGGCAGTGGTCCAACGTCACCCCGCCTGAGCTTACGCCCTGGAGCAAGGTCACCCAGATCGAGCCCTCCCACTACGACGCGCGCACCGCCTACGTGTCGGTGAGCCGCATGCGCATCGATGATCTGCGTCCTCACCTCTACCGCACGCGCGACGCCGGCAGGACCTGGCAGTCAATTACCGTGGGCCTGCCGCCCGACGCACCGGTCAACACAGTGCGCGAGGATCCCCAGCGCCGGGGCCTGCTGTTCGCAGCGACCGAGCGCGCCGTGTGGATCTCGTTCGACGACGGCGATCACTGGGACTCGCTGCAGCTGAATCTGCCGCATACCTCCATGCGCGATCTGTGCATCCACGACGACGATCTGATTCTCGCCACGCACGGGCGCTCGATCTGGATCCTGGACGACATCTCGCGGTTGCGACAGCTGACCCCCTCCCCTTTGCGGGACGCCGTCCTGTTCAGTT
>CATPBM010000256.1 GCA_955652625.1 uncultured Steroidobacteraceae bacterium | reverse complement strand
CACGGGGATGGCGAGGCGGGCTGCGTCGATGGACGCCAGG
Organism: uncultured Steroidobacteraceae bacterium; assembly: GCA_955652625.1. GTDB lineage: Bacteria > Pseudomonadota > Gammaproteobacteria > Steroidobacterales > Steroidobacteraceae > 13-2-20CM-66-19. The sequence continues at coordinate 3,383 of CATPBM010000256.1, read as the reverse complement.
CGCGCTTCCACGCGCAGTGCCTCGATCACTACCGCCAGTGAGTGCGCGGCGAAGCCGAAACGCCGCAGGTGCTCCGCATGGAAATGCGCGCGCACTTCCTCGAGGGCGGCGCACGGCACAGAGAGGGTAACGTCGCTGTCGCCGGCACGCAGCTCGAGCAGCCACGTGACCCGCACCCCGCAGGCGCCCTCGTCCCCGTGGGCGATGAGCTCGGCGCGCGCCTGGCGCTCGAGTGTGCCGAGCGCGCTCACCGCCTCTGTGAGCCCGGCCTCATCGAGGCCCCGGCGCAGGCTGGCGCGGCGCACGGCGAGACGATCCGCCACGCCGATCCCGAACGCCGACAGCACGCTCGCCAGCGGGTGTACCAGGATGCGGCGCACGCCGGCGGCGCGCGCGACGCGACACGCGTGCTGACCGGCCGCGCCCCCGAAGCAGAACAGCGTGAAGTCACCCGCATCTAGGCCCTGGCGCGTGGAGACCTGGCGGATGGCGTTGGCCATCGACTCCACGCCGACTTCCAGGAAGGATTCCGCCACGGTTTCCGCCGCGCAGCCATGGGTGACTTCGGCGCTGAGCTGCGCGGCGAGCGCCGCGAACCCGCTGGTGACTGCCTGCGCATCGATCGCCGAGCGGCCCTCGGGACCGAAAACCGCCGGCAGGGTGTCGGGCCGCAGCCGTCCGAGCAACACCTGCACGTCGGTGAGCGTGAGCGGCCCGCCACGCCCGTAGCAGACCGGCCCCGGGTCAGCGCCCGCCGACGCCGGTCCTACCGCGAAGCGCCCGTCGCGGTAGGCCAGGACCGAGCCGCCGCCCGCGGCGATGCTGTGCACGTCCAGCATCGGCTGGGCGAGCCGAACCCCTGCGATGAGGTGTTCGAAGCGTTGCGGCAGCGCCCCGTCGATGAGCGACACGTCCGTGGAGGTGCCGCCCATGTCGAAGCCGATGAGACGCGGATAGTTGAGGCGCTCGCCCACCCAGTGCATGCCGATGAGCCCGCCTGCAGGGCCCGACAGCACGCTCGACATGGCATGGAAGCTCTGCGCCGCCGCGAGTCCACCGTTGCTCTGCATGAGTGTGAGGCGTGCCTGCGGATCGAGTGCGCGCAGCTCGGCGGCGAGCGCCGCGACGTAGCCGCGCAGCGGCAGGGCCAGATAGGCATTCAGCACCGTGGTGTCGCCGCGGGTGACATAGCGCACCAGCGGCGACAGCTCGTGCGACACCGACACCTCTTCGAACCCCAGCTCGCGCGCACAGGCTGCCGCCGCCTGCTCGTGCTGCGGATACCGCCAGCCGTGCAGGAACACGATGGCGACCGCGCGGCGCCCGGCCTTGCGCGCGCGCACGAGATCGGCACGCAGCCGCGCCGTGTCCAGTGCGGTCAATACCGCGCCGTGGGCATCGACGCGCTCGCGGGCCTCGATCACACTCACATACAGCCGCTTGGGCAGCACGATGTGGCGCGCGAAAATGTCCGGACGGTTCTGGTAGCCGATGCGCAGACCGTCGCCGAGCCCGGCGGTGGTCACGAGCAGCACCGGCTCGCCACTGCGGGTTAGCAACGCGTTGGTGGCCACGGTGGTGCCGACCTTCACGGCCGTGATCGCGGCGCGCGCCGTGCCCCCGGCAGGCGCCGCGCCCTCGAGGATGGCGCGCGCCGCGGCGAGGCCCGGATCACCCGCCGCGCCGCCGGGGGAGACCGAAGGCACCTTGCGCACGTGCAGCAGGCCTTCCGGCGACATCCCGATCACGTCGGTGAATGTTCCGCCGCGGTCGATCCAGAACTGCCAGCCGGTGCGGGGAGCCCCGGGCACGGTTGACGATTGGCTTAAGGTTTCCATTGCCTGCATTATTCGCGCCTATGAGCCCAGCTCCCAGCGAGACGCCCACACAGGCGCCCGTGGCTTTCCGCCACGTGGTCTTCTCCCACGGCCAGGAGAGCGGCCCCTGGGGGCGCAAGATCACCGCGCTCGCGGAAGTGGCGCGCGCGGAAGGGTACGACGCCCACTCGGTGGACTATCGGGGCATCGACGGACCGCGAGCGCGCGTGGCGAAGCTGGTGGATTTCTGCAAGGAGCTGGCCGGGGACCTGGTGCTCGTCGGCTCGAGCCTCGGCGGTTATGTCGCGGTGGCTTCGGCCTCGCTCCTGCATGCCCGGGGCGTGTTTCTGATGGCGCCCGCTTTGTACCTCCCGGGTCTGCCGGAGCTGCGCGCGGGCGTGCTCGATTGCCCCACCGCGGTAGTGCACGGCTGGCGCGACGACATCGTGCCGGTCGAGCACAGTGTGCGCTTTGCGCAGTCCGCCAGGGCCGCGCTGCACCTGCTGGAAAGCGATCATCGGCTGCACAACCAGGTGCGGGTGATCCAGCACCTGTTCGAGTACTTTCTCATCGCGCTGGATCTGCCGGCGATCGCCTTCGAATGAGCTTCAGCGCCGTTCGCGGATGGCCCGCGCGGCGATCTGGTCCACCACCCTGGGCACGAGCAGGCGCGCCCAGCGCACCAGCCGGCCGCGCGCCGAGGTGATCAGTATCCGGTCGCGTCGCCGCATGGCGCGCACGATGCGCCGAGCACATTCCTCCGCCGTCATGATGCGCGACTCCTGCATCGGGCTGATCCCGAGCGGGGCGCCGTCCGGGCCGATGGCGCGGCGGTGAATTTCGCTGAGCACGAAGTCCGGCGCCACGATCGTGACGCCGATGCCGCTGCCTGCGAGCTCGATGCGCAGCGATTCGAAGAATCCGACCAGCGCGTGCTTGCTCGCGGCATAACCGGTGCGTTCCGGCACGCCCGTGAGCCCCGCGATGCTCGCGACCGCGACGATCAGGCCGCGCGAGTCTTTCAGATAGGGCAGCGCTGCGGCTGTGGTGTAGACCGCGCCGAGGAAGTTCACCGCCAGCAGCCGTTCGAACACGCTGAGGTCGCTCACCGCATCGAAGCGCGACCACATGGTGACCCCGGCGTTGTTGATCACCGTGTCGAGCCCCCCGAAGCGCTCGGCGGTCTGCGCGACCACGCGTGCGCAATCCTCCTGCCGGGACACGTCTCCGGGCAACGCGAGCACTTCGGCACCGCGTGCCGCACACTCGCGTGCCGCTTCCCCAAGACGCGCCTCGTTGCGCGCGTTGAGCGCCAGGCGCGGCCTGTCGGCGCACAGCGCCAGCGCCAGCGCACGCCCGATGCCCTCGGATGCGCCGGTTATCAACACAGTCTTGCCGGTGAATGTGTTCATTTGCCACCATCCCGTGGGCAAGGGCCGCGTGGCGGCAGTGGGCCATCATAACTTCGATGTACTGGCTGTTGCGGCGACTGCTCGCGCTGTGGGTGCGGTTCAAGGTCGTTCCGCCGGACGCTGCCGCGCACCTTAAGGGCCGCAGCCGGGTGTG
>CATPBM010000255.1 GCA_955652625.1 uncultured Steroidobacteraceae bacterium | reverse complement strand
TCGATGGCCAAGTGCTTCGCGGCGGACGTCGCGATGGAGGTGACGACCGACGCCATCCAGGTGCTCGGCGGCTACGGCTACATCAAGGAGTACCCGGTCGAGAAGTGGTTCCGGGACGCGAAGATCTACCAGATCTGGGAGGGCACGGCGGAGATCCAGCGGCTTGTCATCTCGCGCGCCATCGCGGGGCAGTGCCCGGGCCGTTTGCCGACAGCGTCACGGCGGAGGAGCACCGTAAGGCGGCCGACTACACCATCGCCAAGGTGCGCTTCGGGCGAATCGGCACGGTGGTGGACGCGGCGCTCATTCTCGCCCTGACGGTGGGAGGCGGAATCGCCGCGCTGGATGGAGTGTGGCGCCATACGCCGCTCGCGCAACCCTGGCTAGGCGTGGCGGTGATCGCCAGCGTCGCGCTCGTCATCCAGCTGGTCAACCTGCCCCTGGCAGTATGGCGTACCTTCGGACTCGAGGCGCGCTTTGGTTTCAATCGCACCGCCCCGGCGCTGTTCATCGCCGATCTGGGCAAGAGTCTCGCGCTCGCCGTGCTGATCGGCGGTCCGCTGTTGATCGGAACGCTGCTGCTGATGGAGCGCGCGGGCCGCTGGTGGTGGGTATGGGCATGGGGTCTGTGGCTCGCGGTGATGTTCCTCATGGCCTGGGCGTGGCCTGCATTCATTGCCCCGCTCTTCAACCGCTTCTCCCCGCTCGAGGACCAGGCGCTGAAGGGGCGCATCGAGACGCTGCTCGCGCGCTGCGGCTTTGCCTCCAAGGGGGTGTTCGTCGTCGATAACTCGCGGCGCTCGAGCCACGGCAATGCGTACTTCACCGGCATCGGCCGCCACAAGCGCATCGTGTTCTTCGACACCCTGCTCGAGCGGCTGGGTCACCCGGAGGTTGAGGCGGTGCTGGCACACGAGCTCGGGCACTTCCGCCTGAAGCACGTGCGCAAGCGTCTGCTGCTCTCGATCGCCACCACCTTCCTGGGGCTCGCAGTGCTCGGCTGGCTCGCCAGGCAGCCCGGCTTTTACGCCGCGCTCGGGGTGCCGGTGCGCTCCACGCACGCGGCGCTGCTGCTGTTCATGCTCGCGATGCCGGCATTCGCTTTTTTCGTGACCCCTCTGGGCGCGCTCTGGTCGCGCCGCCACGAGTTCGAGGCCGACGCGTTCGCTACCCGCTACGCCAGTGCCGCGGAGCTCGCCACCGCGCTCGTCAAGCTGCACCGCGACAACGCGAGCACCCTGACACCCGATCCGGTGTATGCGGCATTTTACTACTCGCATCCCCCGCCGCTCGCTCGCATCACGCGCCTGCGTGCGGCGGTGCCGACAATTTGATGCGCTCCGCGCCTGTCAGGGCACGTAATACAGATCGATGGTCTTGCCGATGCGCTCCACGGGCTTCCAGGCGGACAGCCACGCGTAGTCGGCAGGATTGCGCGTGCGTGCGAGCTGCGAGACTGCCACCCAGCCCGTGGCCGGTTGGCGCGGCGGCAGAATGACGAGCGGCGGTAGCGGCTCGCGTGCGAGGTCGGCGGTCCCGCGGTAAGCAAGGCTCAGGCGCGGGATCCGCAGCTGCGCCGCCCGCACCTCCAGACGCCTCAGGTCCTGGCCCCAGTCGAGATCGGAATCGACCAACACACGCTCCGGATGAGCGACCGCCTCGTTGAAGTACGGCAGGTAGTCCGGATACGCCCTCCACAACGTGCTCAGCTGCCACAGCAGCAGGAGCAGCGGCATGGCGGCGCCCGCCAGCGCCCTGCGCAGGTTGCTGCGCGCCCGCCAGGCCCCCCACGCCTGCTGCAGGAGGTAGGCGGCGCCGAGGGCAAAGAACGGGTACAGCACCAGGATGTGACGGATGCCTATGTTGATGCGGCTGAACACGCTGGCGAACACGAGGATGGTGACAGTCAGCACCGCCGGCGCGAGCGCCCACGCGTCGCGGTTGCGCCAGCCGTCGCGCGCCAGCCAGGCCAGACCCAAGGGCCCGGCCACGAGCAGCGGGATCGGCGTCTTCACCGCGAGCGCCACCAGATAGAAATACCACCACCCCGTCAGGCTCACCTGGCCCAGGAGGTACGCCAGGTGGCCGGTATCGTTGTGAGCCTTGACCGCCACCACGCCGTTGACGAGATCCTTGTATTCCCGCGGCAGCCACAGATGCGCCAGCAGCACGCCCAGCTGATGATCGAGGCCGTGCTGCTGCAGCAGGTAGGACACCGCCCAGTTGAAGCGCAGCGCCACGCCCGCGGGGTTGTCAGCGCGCGGCCCATACGCGGCGAACAGCGCCAGCAGCGCGACTAGGGTGGCGACCGCGAGCCCGGCAAGATGCGTGCGCACGGGCGCGCCGGCCAGCGGCGAGGCCTGGCGCGTCGCAAGTGCTGCCGTCCGCCAGCGCACGGCCGCCTGCACGACAGCCAGCGTCACGAGCGCGAGGCCGACGAACGGTACGGCCGAGAACTTCGTCGCCACTGCCACTCCTGCGGCGAGACCAAACCAGGCTGCATCGCGCAGGTCCGCGCTGACCAGCCAGCGCTGCAGGGCATAGAGCGCGAGCAGGATGGTCGCGGCCGCCGCTACATCGAGGCTGGCGAGCGCGCCATGTCCCAGAACCGGCGGCACCGAGACGAGCAGCAGCACCGCGAGCAGTGCTGCGCTCTCCGAACCCAGCAGACGTCGTGCCCACAGCCAGGTGGTGAACAGCAGCAGCGCGAGGAACGGCAGCATCCCCGTGCGCGCGAGCGTGAGATAGCGCCAGTAGTGTCCCTGCTCGTACAGGATGTCGACGCCTTCGCGCGTGCCGTCCGGAGGCGGCGTGCCGAAGGCGTGCGCCCCGGCGAGATACGGGCCGAGCGCGAGCAGCACCCGTGCGAGCGGCGGATGCTCGGTGTCGTACTCGTACTTGCCCTGGTCGAGAAGCTCGACACCGGCCGCGAGATGTTCCGGCTCGTCCCAGGTGTTGGAATAGATGCCCCAGCAGCCCGCGGCGAGCAACCCGGCCATGAGAATGATCACTGCCAGCGTCAGGCGCGCCGCCGGTGCCGCGCGCGTGCCGCTAATCGCGCTCAGGCTCTAAGCTCCGAACGGGTGCCGCAGCATGATGGTCTGCTCGCGGTCGGGGCCCGTCGAGATCATGTCGATGGGCACGCCGACGAGGACCTGCAGCCGCTCGAGGTACTTGCGCGCGTTGGCCGGCAGCGCCTCGTACGCGGTAATGCCGACTGTTGATTCGTGCCAGCCGGGCAACTCCTCGTACACCGGCTCGATGTCGGCGTAACCCTCTACGTTCATCGGCGGCTCGGGCGTGACTACACCGTGCACGCGATAGCCGACACAGACGCGGATGGTGTCGAGCCCGTCGAGCACGTCGAGCTTGGTGATGCACAATCCCGAGACGCTGGAATTGACGATCGAGCGCTTGAGCGCCACGGAATCGAACCAGCCGCAGCGCCGCCGCCTGCCGGTCACCGAGCCGAACTCGTGACCGACGCGCGACAGGTGCTCGCCGTATGCGTCGAACAGCTCGGTCGGGAACGGGCCTGCGCCGACGCGCGTGGTATACGCCTTGACGATGCCGAGCACGGCGTCGAAGGCGCGCGGCCCGAGGCCGGTGCCGGTGCCGGCGTAGCCCGCCGTCGTGTTGGATGAGGTCACGAACGGATAGGTGCCCAGATCGACGTCGAGCATGGCCCCCTGCGCGCCCTCGAACAGCACGTTGGCATCGGTGCCACGCAGCTCGTGCAGCGCGCGCGTTACGTCGGTGACGAGGGGCGCGATCTGGTCCACCGCCGACAGCTGTGCATCGAGCGTCTTCTGGAAATCCACCGTGGGTGCGCGATAGTAGTGCTGCAGGACGAAGTTGTGAAAGTCGAGCACCTCGCCGAGCTTGGCGGCGAAGCGGTCGCGCTGGAACAGGTCGGCGACGCGCACCGCGCGGCGCGCCACCTTGTCCTCGTAGGCCGGCCCGATCCCGCGCCCGGTGGTGCCGATGGCATTCGGGCCGCGCGCACGCTCGCGGGCCTGATCGAGCACGACGTGCGAGGGCAGGATCAGCGGGCAGAGCGGCGAGATACGCAGCCGCTCGAAGACCGGTACCCCCTGCTCCATCAGCATGCGGCTCTCCGTGAGCAAGGCCTCCAGTGAGAGCACTACGCCGTTGCCTATGAAGCAGCGTACCTGCTCGCGCAGGATGCCCGAGGGGATGAGCGACAGGATGGTCTTGCGCCCGCCGATGACCAGCGTGTGGCCGGCATTGTGGCCACCCTGAAAGCGCGCCACGGCGGCGGCCCCCTCGGTCAGCAGGTCGACGACCTTGCCCTTGCCTTCATCGCCCCACTGGGTGCCGATGATGACCACGAATTTTCCCACGCCTCGACCCCTAGCGGACCAGAAACAGGATGATCACGCCGACCAGCATGCTGCCCAGGCCGGCGATGCGCAACTCGCGGTCTGGCACCGTCACGAGCTTCGCGAGCGCGCGCCTGACCCCCTGTGGATTCAGAAACGGGGCGATGCCTTCCAACACCAGGAACAGGCCCAGCGCGGCCAGCAGGTCCGTGAGATTCAGGGACACCCGCTCCAGCTCGCGGCGTTGAGCTAACGCCGCTGCGGTGCGCCCGACTTCGCCGAATCCTTCAGGTACTTGAAGAATTCTCCGTCGGGTGTCAACACCAGCAGATCGCCTTCCCTGCCGAGCGAGCGCTCGTAGGCCTGCAGACTGCGGTAGAAGGCATAGAACTCCGGGTCTCTCGAGTAGGCGCGCGCATAGGTCTGGGACGCCACGGAATCGCCTTCGCCACGAATGCGCAGCGCATCGCGCTCGGCGTTGGCGAGAATCACGGTGCGCTGGCGCTCGGCGGTGGCGCGGATGGTCGCGCTGGCGCTTTGTCCTTCGGCACGCAGGCGGCTTGCAGTCTTGGCGAAGTTCTGCTTCATGCTCTCGTACACGCGCGCCGCCACTTCGTCAGGCAGGTCGATACGCTGCACGCGTACATCCACCAGGTCCACGCCCAGGCCGGCGGCATTGCGGCTCGCCTGCCCGAACATCTCCCCGGTCACGGCGGCGCGTTCCGCGGACACGATCTGCTGGAGCGTACGCTGCGCCACCACGCTCTTGATGCCGTCCTTGACGATCTCCGCCAGGCGCTCACCGGCCAGCTCCTCGCGGCCACCGGTCGCAGTGTAGTAGAGCGCCGGATCCTTCACGCGCCACTTGACGTAGAAGTCCACGATCAGGCCGCGGCCGTCGTTGGTGAGGAAGGTCTCGCCGGTGTAGGACTCGGAAAGAATGCGCTTGTCGAACTTGGTCACCACGTCAAGCGGCCACTTCATATGCAGCCCGGGACGGTAGTTCATGCCGAGGATCGCGCCGAATTCGGTGCGGATGGCGAACTCCGTCTCGTTCACCGAGAACAGCGAGAACGCCGCCAGCACCAGCAGCACGCCGAGCGCGATGAACAGCGGGAACAGCCGCGAGCTCATCAGCGCTCTGCCCGCCCGCGGGCTTCGACCGTGACCTGTTCCTGGTCCTTCGCTGCGCTGCTCGCGGTGGGCTCCGAAGTCTGCTCCGACTCGCGCCCGACGCTCTTCTCCAGAAGCTTGTCGATGGGCAGGTAGATGAGGTTATTGCCGGCGTGACCGTCGATCAGCACCTTGTGAGAGCGCCCCAGCACGCCCTCGAGCGCATCCATGTACATGCGCCGGCGCGTGACTTCGGGCGCCTGCGCGTAGGCGCCCTGAAGCTGCGAGAAGCGCGCGGCGTGCCCTTCCGCGAGCGCCGTGACCTGCGCCTTGTAGGCCTGGGCGTCCTGCTGTATGCGCGCGGCGGCGCCCTGTGCCACCGGGATGATGCCGTTGGCATAGGCTTCGGACTCCAGGGTGAAGCGCTCCTTGTCAGCCTGTGCCTTGTTGGCATCGCGCTGCGAGGGAATCACCGCATCCGGGACCTGCACGTCCTCGAGGTTGACGGTCGTGACCGTGATGCCGGAGTTGTAGTACTCGAGCGTGTGCTGGATTAGGTCCTTGGTGCGCCGGGTGATCTCCGGGCGCGTCGAGCCGACCAAAAGGTCATCGAGCGTGCTGCGGCCCACGATCTCGCGGATCGAGCTCTCGGACACCTGGGTCAGACTTGCCTCCGGCTCGCGCACCCTGAAGAGCTTTTTCACCGGATCCGTGAACTGGTATTGCACCGCGAAGTGCAGGTCGACGAGGTTGACGTCGGAGGTGAGCACGCGCGACTTGAAGTCGCTGGAGTTGATGCTCGCGACATTGACTATGGTGACGCTCTCGATCGGCCAGGGAACCCGCCAGTGCAGACCCTGTTGATTCACCGCGACCAGCCGGCCGAAGCGCTGCACGATCCCGCGCTCGGCCTGCTTCACTTGGTAGAGCCCGGTCCACAGCCATACCGCGATGGCCGCAAGCACCGCAATCAAAAACATCGAACCGCTGTCCCCACCGCGGCCGCCCGGGCGCAGCAGCGACTCGAGCTTGCGCTGCCAGCTCTTGAGGCGCTCATCGAGGTCGGGACCGCCCTGACCCGGGCGCCGTCCCCACTGGTTGTTCGGTCCGCTTGGTTGATTCCAGGCCATAGGCGTTGCGCGATGTCAGCGCAGCTTGGTCGCGCTCAAGAGGGCGGTCGATTGTAGGTAGGCCCCCGCCGGCGGGCAAGGCGCGTCCGCTCCCTGCACCTCGAGTATTTGCACGCCCGCGGTGCGCGCCAATTGCAGGAGTTCCAGATCCGGAAGCTCCACCGCCAGCTCGATCGAGCCGTCATCGGCGCTGACTTCCGAGCGCACCGCCTGCGCGGCGTACAGGCGCGAGCGCAGCGCACCGGCGCTGGCGGGCACGCGCACGCGCGCGCGGCGTGCGAAGCGCGCCAGCCGCTGGGCCACCGCGGCGGCGAGCAGGTCCATCCCTGAGCGTTTGGCGGCGGAAATCCACACGGCGGTGGCGCGCCCGTCGGCGTCGCGATCGATGCGCGCGGGCGCCTCGAGCCGGTCGATCTTGTTGTAAACGAGGATCTGCGGGATGGCGCTCGCGCCGATCTCCTCCAGTACCGCATCGACCTGCGCGATCTGCTCATCGCGCCGCGGGTTGCTCGCGTCCACTACGTGCAGCAGCAGGGTGGCTGCGCGCGCCTCGGTTAGCGTCGATTGAAAAGCCGCGACCAGCTCGTGGGGGCAGCGCGCGGATAAAACCCACCGTGTCGGCGGCCACCACCGCCGTGCCGCCCGGGAGCGTCACGCGCCGCACCGTCGGGTCGAGAGTGGCGAACAGCTGATCCGCGATATAGGCGTCTGCCCCGGTGAGCGCGCGGAACAAGGTCGATTTGCCGGCGTTCGTGTAGCCGACGAGCGCCAGCGAGGGCACCGGAATCTCGGCACGCATCTGCCTCCCGGTTTCGCGTTGCTGTTTGATCTTCGCGAGGCGCCGGGTGAGCACGCGCACGCGCTGCCCGATGATGCGCCGGTCGGTCTCGAGCTGCGTCTCGCCCGGGCCACGCAGACCGATACCACCCTTCTGGCGCTCCAGATGCGTCCAGCCGCGCACCAGACGGCTCGCGATGTGCTTCAGCTGCGCGAGCTCCACTTCGAGCTTGCCTTCGAAGCTGCGGGCGCGCTGCGCGAAGATATCAAGGATCAGACCGTTACGATCGAGCACGCGCCTGTCGGTGAGCTTCTCGAGATTGCGCTCCTGGCTCGGTGAC
>CATPBM010000254.1 GCA_955652625.1 uncultured Steroidobacteraceae bacterium | reverse complement strand
CGCGCACCGGCGCCTCGCCGGCCTGCTGCCGATAACCGCGGCGGTGCAGACCTTCGCCGGCCAGATCCAGCGACAGCGTGATCTGCGCGCCGTTGGCATGCGCGTGCAAACGCAACCCCGGACGCGACAATTCGACGTCGGGTCGAGCGCCGGTCGCGGCGCGCAATTGATCGCAAATGCCGTCCTTGAGTCGCAGCGCGCCGAAGTGCGTATGCGTGATCGTCGGGTGCCGGCCGCTGAAATCGCACGCCAGAGTCGCGCCCGGACCCAGATGAGCGGTCCAGTCGATGCGGCACACGCCCGCGTGGAATTCTTCCGCATCGCGGGCCTCGAACTGCGCCACTTGCAGGAACACGCGGTTGGCGAGGCGTGACCATAGGCACGCGCGGTAGCCGCACTCGAGCTCACCGCAGAACGCCACGCCGGTCGAGCGCTCGCGCACCCCGCTCGCTCCACAGGCCGTGAGCTCGCGGCCCAGCAGGTCCGCAACGCCGCGCGGGGCGCTGGCGAGGAAATTCAGCGGACCCAAGCTCACGCCGGCATGCGGCGATCGCCCCAGCCTCTCACGACAGACCGCGCCCTAAGCGACTGCCTCACCGTCAGCTCAAGTCGATCCACGTCGTCTTCAGCTCGGTGTACTTCTCCAGCGCGTGCAGCGACTTGTCGCGCCCGATGCCTGACTGCTTGACACCGCCGAAGGGCACGGTCAGGTCGTCCGCGTCATAGCAGTTGATGTACACCGTGCCGGCGCGCAGGGCCCGCGCCACACGATGCGCCGTAGTTATGTCACGGGTCCAGATCGCGGACACGAGGCCGTAGATGACGTCGTTGGCAATCTCGATCGCCTCGTCCACCGTCTTGAATGTGATCGCCGACAGCACCGGCCCGAAGATCTCCTCGCGCGCGATGGCCATCGTCGGCTTCACGCCCTCGAACACCGTCGGCTCGATGAAATAGCCGCCGCTGTCCTCGCGCACGCGGCGCCCGCCGAAGCGGATGCTGGCACCGTCGTTGCGGCCGGCTTCGATGTAACCGAGCACGCGCTTCATCTGCGCCTCATCGACGATGGCACCTGAGAGCGTGGCGGCGTCCAGCGGGTCACCAGGCTGCATGGTGCGCGCAATCGCCTGCACCTTCTCCAGCACGGCGTCCTTGATACCTTCCTGCAGCAGCAGACGCGAGCCCGCCGAGCACACCTCGCCCTGGTTGTCGAATATGGCGTGCGCGGCCGCGGTCGCGGCCTTGTCGAGGTCTGGGTAGTCCGCCATCACGATGTTGGGTGACTTGCCGCCGCACTCGAGTGACACGCGCTTCAGGTTCGACTGCCCCGCGTACTGCATGATCATGCGCCCGGTCGCGGTCGAGCCGGTGAAGGCGATGCAATCGACGTCCATGTGCAGGGCCAGCGCCTTGCCGGCGGTCTGGCCCAGGCCCGGTACGACATTGAAGACCCCGGGCGGGATGCCCGCCTCGACCGCCAGCTCCGCCACCTTGAGGGCGGTGAGCGGGGATTTCTCGGAAGGCTTGAGCACGAATGAGTTGCCGGAGGCCAGCACCGGCGCGAATTTCCATGCCGCCATGAGCAGCGGGTAGTTCCACGGCACGATCGCGCCGACCACCCCGAGCGGCTCGCGCGTGATGAGGGCGAGCGCACCCGGGCCGGTGGGCGCCACCTCGTCGTACACCTTGTCGATGGCTTCCGCATACCATTGCACGCAGCGCGCCGCGCCGGGGACATCGCCCTTGAGGCTGTTGGAGATGGGCTTGCCCATGTCGAGCGTCTCGAGAAGCGCGAGCTCCTCGGAGTGCTTGAGGATCAGTTCGGCAAACCCCAGCATGATCCGCTTGCGCTTGGCGGGCTTGAGATTCGCCCAGCCACCCTTGCGGAACGCGGCGCGCGCCGAGGTGACGGCGCGGTTGATGTCCTCCTTGTCGCCGGACGCCACGCGCGCGAGGAGCTTGCCCGTTGCCGGGTTGATAGAATCGAAGGTGGCGCCCGAGGCGGCATCCAGGTAGCGCCCACCGATGAACGCCTGCGTGCGGAACTCGAGCGCGCGAGCGCGCTCGTGCCAGGAGATCTGCTCGGGTTTTGCGTTCATGACTGGGGCTTAAGCCTTTTTTCAGAAAGTCGGTGGGGTACAGGCGCTGATGATCTCACACGCCTCGCGTCCGACGTTGCGGAAGCGATGCGGGACCTGGCTGGCGAAATAATAAGCCTCACCGGGGCCCAGCACGCGTGTGGCGCCGCCGACGGTGAGCTCGATGCGCCCGCGAATCACCATCCCGGCTTCCTCACCGCGATGCGCGAGCATCTCCTCCCGGGTCGCAGCCCCTGCCGCGTAGCGCTCGTGCAGCATCGTCAGCTGCCGTCCCGGGCGCTGCGCCGCCACCAGCCGCAGCGACACTTCCGGGTTGCCGAGCTCCACCAGGTCCTCAGCGCCAAAAAAGGCCTGCGGGGCCGTGCTCAAGTCCAGGGTAAAAAACTCCGCGAGCGACATCGGCACCCCGTCGAGTACCTTGTTTAAAGAGCTTACCGAGGGGCTGACACGGTTCTGCTCGATGAGGGAAATCAGGCCGTTGGTGACGCCTGCGCGACGCGCGAGCTCGCGCTGCGAGAGGCCAAGTGTGGTGCGGACGCTGCGCAGCCGCGCTCCGACGTCGATGCTCATGGTGTTTAGGATCTTGGACAAGAACGCGCTGAAATATCCCGCCAGTGGTCCATTTTGTCCACTTTAT
>CATPBM010000253.1 GCA_955652625.1 uncultured Steroidobacteraceae bacterium | reverse complement strand
CGGGGGCGCTGCGCGATCGCAATATCGCCGCCGCCAGCAGCAGGTCATCGCTGGTGGTGATCTTGAGATTGCTCGCCGAGCCCTCGATGAGCCCCGGATGCTCACCCAGCCACTCGAGCGCCTGTGCTTCGTCGGTGGGGAGGCGCCCCGCCGCGTGTGCCTGATCGAGCGCGGCACACAGCCTCCCATAGCGGAACATCTGCGGGGTGAGCGCCCGCCACAAGCCCGAACGATCGAGCGTCTGCGCAACCTCAGGCGCCGACTCGGCGCCCTGCGCACGCTTCAGCGTGTCCGCGGCCGGCGTGGCCAGCAGTCCCCCGACGGGATGCGCTTCGAGCCGGCGCAGCAGCAGCCCCAGGTCCGTGCTCGCCAGGCATGGGCGCGCGGCGTCGTGCACCAGCACCCAGTCCCCTGCCCCCGCCGTGCCGGGGAGTGCGGCGAGCGCGCTGCGCACCGACTGACTGCGCTGCGCGCCCCCGGCAGTGATCCTCACGGCCGCCTGGGCCGCCGCGCCCCGCGCGCGCGCGCCCACCCGTGCAGCGATGCGCGGCCAGTGCGCATCATCGGGTGCGAGCGCCACGATAGCCTGCATGCACCGCGGATCCTCGAGAAACGGCGCCAGCGCCCACTCGATCACGGTGCGCCCTTCGAGGGGCGCGTACTGCTTCGGTGTCGGGGCGCCGAAGCGCTGCCCGGTGCCCGCAGCGGGCATGACGAGCCAGTAACGCATGGCGGGGATTCGTGGGCGTCAGCGGGCCGCGGCGGTCCGCGTCGCAGTGTGATTCGCGTCGGCGGGCCGGGCAGGAACCACCTGATAGAAGGTCTCGTTGCGGGCGATCATGCCGAGATCGCTGCGCGCGCGCTCCTCGAGCGCATCCATGCCGGTCTTGAGGTCACGCACCTCGGCGGCGAGCTGGCGATTGCGTTCGGTGAGCTGCTCGTTCTGCGCGCGCTGCGTCCCGACCGCATCCTTCAGGCGCTCGACCTCGCGCACTCCGTCCGCGGAGAACCATACCCGGTATTGCAGCAGGATAACGGCGACGGCGAGCGCGGCGGCGAGCCACTTCATGGGCCCGAGAGCGTAACAGACGGCGCACCGAAGCGCGAAGGGGCCGGCGCCAAGCGGCGCGCCTTCGGTCCGGGAGGTGCAGCGCGGCGGTCAGATCCTGACGGGAAACGCCTCGCGGCCCGCATAGCGCACCGTGCCGAGCTCGGCCTCGATGCGCAGCAGCTGGTTGTATTTCGCCATACGGTCCGATCGCGACAGCGAGCCGGTCTTGATCTGGGTGGCGGCGGTCGCCACTGCGATGTCGGCGATGGTGCTGTCCTCGGTCTCCCCCGAGCGATGTGACACCACCGAGGCGTAGCGCGCCCTGGCGGCCATGTCGATGCAGGAGAGCGTCTCGGTGAGTGTGCCGATCTGATTCGGCTTGATGAGAATCGCGTTTGCGATGTGCTTCTCGATCGCTTCCTTCAGGATCCTGGTATTGGTGACGAACACGTCATCCCCGACCAGCTGGATCTTCGCACCCAGCGCGCGCGTGATCTCGCCCCAGCCGTCCCAGTCCGCCTCGCTCATGCCGTCCTCGATGCTGATTATGGGATAGCGCTGCGCGAGGTCCGCGAGGTAGCGGGTGAACTCCGCGGCCGAGAAACTGCGATTCTCGGACTCGAGCTCGTAGCGGCCATTCCTGAAGAACTCCGAGCTCGCCACGTCCAGCCCCAGATAGATCTCCTTCCCGGGCCGGAAGCCCGCCTGCTCAATCGCCTGCAGGATCACACCGAGCGCCGCCTCGTTGGATTCCAGATTGGGCGCGAAGCCGCCCTCGTCCCCCACCGCGGTCGACAGGCCGCGCTCAGCAAGCACTTTCTTCAGGGTGTGGAACACCTCCGCGCCATAGCGCAGCGCCTCGCGGAACGTGGGGGCGCCGACCGGCAGGATCATGAACTCCTGGATGTCGAGGCTGTTGTTGGCGTGTGCACCGCCATTGACGATGTTCATCATGGGCACGGGCATCAGCAGCTCGGTGGCGCCGGTCAGCTGCGCGAGGTGGCGGTACAGCGGCTCCCGCGCATCGTTGGCGGCCGCATGCGCGTTAGCGAGCGAGACGCCCAGGATCGCGTTGGCGCCGAGCTTGCCCTTGTTCTCGGTGCCGTCGAGCCCGCTCATCCTGCTGTCGATGGCGGCCTGCTCGCGCGGATCCTGCCCCATCAGTGCGGCTTTCAGCACAGTGTTCACGTGCTGCACCGCCTTGAGCACGCCCTTGCCGCCGTAGCGTTTCTTGTCGCCGTCGCGCAGCTCGACCGCCTCGCGCGTGCCGGTGGAGGCGCCCGAGGGCACCGCCGCCCTGCCCAGGACGCCCGAGTCCAGCAGCACGTCGACCTCGACGGTGGGATTGCCGCGCGAGTCAATGATCTCGCGTCCGCGGATATCGCTGATTCGGCTCATCGCGTTGAATTCCCTACAGCAGTGATTCTTCGAATGGCGCCTTCTTCACCGCCCGGTCGAGCTCGGCGAGCGTCGTGAGCAGCGGCTCCATGCGCGCCAGCGGCCAGGCATTCGGGCCGTCCGAGAGCGCCTCCGCGGGACGCGGGTGCGTCTCCATGAAAAGCCCGGCGACACCTGCGGCGACCGCGGCACGCGCCAGCACCGGGATGAACTCGCGCTGGCCGCCGGAAGCGCTTCCCAGCCCTCCCGGCAGCTGCACCGAGTGCGTGGCGTCGAAAACCACCGGGCAGCCGGTCTCGCGCAGGATGGACAGCGAGCGCATGTCGGACACGAGGTTGTTGTAGCCGAACGAGAAGCCGCGCTCGGTCAGGAACACTTTGTCGTTTCCGGTAGATCGAACTTTTTCAACCGCGTGACGCATGT
>CATPBM010000252.1 GCA_955652625.1 uncultured Steroidobacteraceae bacterium | reverse complement strand
GCTGGGGCGCACGGGCGCATGAGCGCGCTGCGCGTCGCGCTCGCTCAGCAGCCGCTTGCCTGGGGCGACGCGGCCGCGAATCGCGCGCACTTTGAACAGTGATGCCGACCGGTTTACGCTCGACGCATGAAGAAGCCGACACGCGTCAACCATCCGCCCGCGGTCGAGCTGCCGCCCGGCAACCATCCGCTGGTGGCGCCGATCTACCAGACCGTCAAGTTTGAATTCGACACAGTCGCGGAGACCGAGCGCTACCTGCGCGGCGAGCGCCCCGGATTTTTCTACTCGCGCGCCTCCAATCCCACGACACGCCAGCTCGAGCAGTTGCTCGCGGAATTGCAGGGGCGCGAGGATTGCCTGGTGACCGCCTCAGGCGTGGGCGCCATCTCACAGACGCTGCTCTCACTCACCAAGCAGGCTGATCACGTCATCTGCTTCGTCGAAACTTACAATCCCACCCGCTATCTCATCCGCCGCCTGCTCGGCCGCTTCGGCGTGACGCACACCATGTTATCCATCGAGGACGTCGCGGGAGTCGAGCGCACGCTCGCGGCGCAACCGGTGCGTCTGCTGTTTTTCGAAAGTCCCACCAATCCCATCACCAAGATCGCCGACATTGGTGCCCTGACGCGCCTTGCGCGTGCGGCGGGTGCGCTCAGTGTGATGGACAATACCTTCGCCGGCTTTCACCAGCACGGCGCCTACGAGGTCGATATATTTGTCCACAGCCTGACCAAGTACGCCTCGGGGACCGGCGACGTCATGGGAGGGGCGGTGATCGCGCGCAGCGAACTGATTCGCGGCATGCGCACGGACTTCGGCGCTCTCGGTGGCACGCTCGATCCGCACGCAGCATTCCTCATCCTGCGCGGCCTGAAAACGTACTTCGTGCGCTACCAGGCCCAGAGTGCCAGTGCGGCGCGCATCGCGGGGCTCCTCGCCGCACATCCCGCCGTGGAACGCGTGCACTACCCGGGCCTGCCTGCGCACCCGCAGCACGCGCTCGCCGTAGGCCAGATGCAGGACTTCGGCTCCATCGTGAGCTTCGACCTGAAGGGCGGAGCGGCGGCCGGGCGGCGCTTCGCCGACGCACTGGAGCTGTTTGCGCTGGCTGCGAGCCTGGGGTCCACCGAGTCGCTGGTGGTGACGCCACAAATGATGGGCGGGCGGGAACTGAGCGCGGAGCAGCAGAGGATGTCCGCGATTACTGAGGGCACCATCCGGCTGTCGATCGGGCTCGAAGATCCGGATGACCTTCTGGAAGACGTCGCCCGCGCTCTTGCCGCCACCGGTTCCTGAGGCTTCGCGTCGCGCGTTACACTCCTCGGATGCAACGCGTTGTCGGTGCACTGGCATGGCGGGCCGGCGCAGTCTGCGCGCTCGCCGCCAGCATGAGCGGGAGCTCCGCCGCTGCGCCCCGCATACCGATTGAGCAGTTCGCTGCCGGCGCGGAAATGGAAGCGCCGCGCATCTCCCCTGACGGCACACACCTGGTTTACATCTCGGCGAGCTCCGGCGTCAGGCTCGTGATGCTTCGCGACCTGCAGTCAGGACAGACGCGCCAGGTGTTGCGTGGCACCGGCGGCTCGTTCCGGGCCACCCTCTGCGACTTCAAGACCGACAACCGCCTGCTGTGTCATTTCGAGGGCGTGCTACGCAGCGGCGGAGCGCGCCCTTTTCCCGCCTCGCGCCTGGTGGCGTTCAACCGGGATGGCAACGGCGTGCGGGTCCTGCTCCAGAATTCCCTTCTGCCCGGGCAGCCTGTGGCATTCGCCCAGTACCAGGACCGGATCGTGCATTGGCTTCCGCACGATCCGCATCACGTGCTCATCGAGCTTGCGTACAACGGCGTCTTCCCCTCGGTCTACCGGCTCGACGTGGACACCGGCGCTTTGCGGCTGGTCGTCCCCGCACACCCGCCGGTCGTGACGTGGATCGCCGACCATGCGGGCGTGGTCCGCTTCGGCTATGGCTTCCGCGATCAGACCGCGGTCTACGTGGCGCGCAACGGTCCCGAGGCCCCATGGCGTACGCTCGAGAAATTCAAGCGCTTCGAGCGTGCTCGCTTCGAGCCCCTGGCCTTCGGAGCGCTGCCGAACCAGCTGTTCGTTTTCGCTCCTCAGCAGCGACGCGCCGCGGTATGGGAAATGGACATCGGTGAGAACAGCGACTTTCGGCTGGTCTTCTCGCAGCCGGAGGTCGATGTTGAGGCGCTCATCGAGTGGCCAACCGATTGGCACGTCGCAGGCTTTCAGTACGAAACCGACCGTCGCCATACTTTCTATATCGACCCGCAGGCCCAGGCCATCGACAGCGCGCTGGAGCGGGCCCGCCCGGGTGCCTACCACCTGGTGGTCGACGCCTCGCGCAACGGCAGCAGGCTGATCGCGATGTCCACCAGCGACGTCGCGCCGCCGCGTTACGACCTGCTCGACGCCGCGAGCCACGAGCTGACACCAATCGGGGAGCAGAACCCCGGGCTGTCGCGGGTGCAACTTGCACGCATGCAGTCGGTCAGCGTGCCGGGGCCGGGCGGCATCACTATCCCCGGATACCTCACACTGCCGGTCGGGACGGAGCGCGGCCAGCGCCTGCCGGCGGTGGTATTCCCGCACGGCGGACCGTACGCCCGCGACAGTTGGGGTTACGACCCGCTGCTGCAGCTCATGGTGAACCGTGGCTACGCGGTGTTGCAGCTCAACTTTCGCGGCTCGAGTGGTTACGGAGAGGAATGGAAGGACGCCGGGCACCAGGCCTGGGGCAGCATCATGAACGATGACATCACCGCGGGGGCCCGTTGGCTCGTGGATCAGAAAATCGCCGACCCGGCGCGCATGTGCATCGTGGGATGGAGCTACGGCGGTTACGCCGCGCTCATTGGGGTAGAAAAGCAGCCGGAGCTGTACCGTTGCGCGGTTAGCATTGCCGGGGTTTCGGATATGTTGCAGCTGGCGCGCGATGATGAGCGCTTCTACGGAGGCAAGGAGGCCGCGCTCGAATCGACGGGAGCTGACAAGGCCGAGCTCCAGGCCGAGTCACCCATCCTGCACGCCTCTCGTATCAGGGTTCCGGTACTGCTCGTGCACGGCGAGGACGATACCACGGTGCTCGCGCAGCACAGTCATGACATGGCGAGGGCCTTGTCCAAGAGCGCGGTGCCCAACGAGCTGGTGCTCATCAAGGAGGGTGAGCACAGCTTACTGCGGCCGGACATGCGCCTCGCGCTCTACCGCGCCCTGGAGGCATTTCTCAGCGCGAACCTCGAGCAACGGTAACAAATATCGCTGCCGCGCAGCCCTGGCAGTCAGCCGTTGCCATCACGCGCGGTCAGACATCGCCCATCGCCGCATCTACATTTTCTCCATTGCTTATGGAACTGGCGCGGGATCATGATACCCAAAGCGGTGCAGCGGGTTAGCACGTAAGTTTTCAGGAAGGAAGCCTGCATGAACATCCAGTCTCCCGGGATGCCTTACAACTTCTCCGATCTCGAGCCCGCAATGTCCCGCGACACGCTGGTCTTTCACTTTCTGCGTCACCAGCGGGTGTGCTTCGATCGCATGGTCGCGATGCTGCGCGGCACGGAACTCGAGGCATTGCCACTCGATGATGTGATCCGTGTAACCGAGCGTAACCCGGCGCAGCATGTCATCTACCGGTACGCGGCGGAGGTATGGAACCACAACTTCTTCTGGCGCTCGATGTGCCCGCGTGGCGGCGGCGCAGCGCCGGGATTGATCGGCGAGCTCATTCGCGCGCGCTTCGGCTCCTACGAGCGTTTCGTGCGCGAATTCAAGGAGGCTGCGAGCGGGCATTTCGGCAGCGG
>CATPBM010000251.1 GCA_955652625.1 uncultured Steroidobacteraceae bacterium | reverse complement strand
GTGCTGCTCTACGACGCCCTGGCGGGGCTCGAGCGGCGGGTCTGCCGGGCCGTCCGGCTCGACTGAGACCGGCTTCCCGAAAGCGTCGCCTTTACCGGCGCGGCGGGCCGACTTTGGTTAAGATCGACCTCGGAATATTTCCCGCGCCCGGTAAAGGTGGATTGGCCTGCTCCCCAATTTCCGTGTCGCGGGAAGGGAGCTTTGGCGCATGACGCCACAAAAGCTGAGTGTAACGACGACCGATGGGGACGCGCTCGCTGCGACAGCAGCGCCCGGCCGCCGCCGCGTATTGGTGGAAGTCCCGACACTGCTGCTCATCGTGGCCACGTACAGCGCGTGGCTCGTTGTCACCTTTGCCTACGGCCGCTGGCCCTTCGTAGTCGTGGCGCCACTCACCGTCATCCTCCTTACACTGCACAGCTCGCTGCAGCACGAAATCGTTCACGGACACCCGACCCGGTGTCACAGCATCAACCGGCTGCTCGGCATCGTGCCGCTGTCGTTCTGGATGCCGTTTGAGCGCTACCGGGTGCTGCATCGCGTGCACCACGTGGATGCGCGCCTCACCGACCCGCTGGATGATCCGGAGTCCTATTACTGGACGCGTGAGAGCTGGGCGCAGCTCAAGCCCATCACGCGCCTGTTTCTTCGGATACAGCAGACCCTCGCCGGGCGCATCCTCATCGGCTCGTTCTGGCGTATCGGCATGTTCTGGCACGCCGAATGGCGCGCTGCGAGAGCTAACGTGCACGGCGTGCGCAGCGCCTGGCTCGAGCACCTCCTGTGGTGCGTGCCCGTGATTCTGTGGATCAGGCTCGCCTGCCAGATGCCGCTGTGGGTCTATGTCGTTGCCATGGTGATCCCGTCGAACGCCATCGTGCTGATCCGCGCCTTCGCCGAACACCGCGCGCGGCCCGCGGCGCCGAACCGCATTGCGTTAGTGGAGGGCTCGTGGATCTTAGGTCCGCTCTTTCTGTTCAATAATCTGCACGCCCTGCACCACGAGACCCCGGCCATTCCATGGTACGAATATCCCGCCCGCTACCGCCTGGATCGCGAGCGCCTGATAGCCGCGAACGGCGGGCTCGTCTATGCGACTTATTTCGACGTGGCACGCCGCTATCTGTTTCGGACGTACGACGCGCTCGAGCATCCGACCGACCGCGTCCCGCCAGGCCCTGGCTGAACTGACTCGCGCTGCGCGAGGCGCCGCCGCCGTTCTTGCTCAGGCCGGCTCCTCGAATCCCGCCATCCTCGCCTCGTGGTCCCACCGCAGCAGCGTTGCGAAAGAGCCTTCGTTCACTTCGGCAAACCCCTGGAGCAGCAGCAGATCGGCGAACTGACCGAACCACGGCCGCCGCGCGGCGTTCGTGAACGCTTCGCGCAGCCTCGCCACCATTTCCCTGGAAGCGCCCGCAGCGGCCACGAACGCGGGCATTGGCGTCACCTCAGTGGAGGCCAACACCCGGATGCCCGCCGTCAGGTGCGGCGCGTGCCGCGCGATCAGCAGGTGCCAGTAGGCATCGAGGGGACCTACATCGATGCGACCCTCGCGCACGCTATCCAGGACGTTGCGCGCGGTCACGAGGTTGCCAACCATTTCGGCGTACAGCGCCGGCCGTTCGGGCGTGCGGTAAGCGAGCAGATGGTGCCGGAAAGCGTTGAATCCGGACTGCGAGTGAGCGACTGTCCAGCCGGCGCGCCCGCCAAAGGTGTCCTCCAGGGCGCGGTAGGGGGCGTCCTCACGCACGATCAGATCGGTGCGGTACACGGCGCGCCCCGCCGCCCACGGGGTGTCCGGAATGGGCGCGGCTATCGGAATCACCGCTGCGAGCTTCAGCGCGATCGGATAGCCGCACATGAACACCGATCCCAGGTCCGCTCGCGCCCAGAGCTCCTCGAGGGGTTGCGGCGCGGGATAAGGCACATAGGTCAGCTCTACCGCCGCCTCCTGCGTGACGTGCGCCAGGAGCGCCCGCCAGCCGGCCTCGACCTGCGGGGTCACCGCGTACATGCGGGCGTTCATGATCCACTCGCTCACGCGCTGCGGGTACCTCCGGCCGCGCGCGCCGCACGGCGCGCAGCGTGAGTGCTATGCGCTGCCGCCAAGTTCCTGCGTCCGGCGCGCCACGTACTCGGCAATGGCCTCCCTGATCGCCGGGTCGAGTGGCGGGGGCACGTACTCCGCGAGCAGTTTCTTCCAGATCGCGGTGGCGCGCTCGGTGGCGTTGCGCGCGCCGGCATCGGTCCAGTTTTCGAAGTTGGACCAGTCCGATAGCAGCGGGCGATAGAACGCCGTTTGGTATCGGGCGAGCGTGTGGGAGGAGCCGAAGAAGTGGCCACCCGCCGCGATGTCCTTGATGGCATCGACCGCGAGGTCATCCTCGTTGAAGTCGACGGGCTTGAGGATCTCGGCCCAGTTACGCAGCAGTTCGGCGTCGACGACGATTTTCTCGAGGGACGCCGACAGCCCCCCTTCGAGCCAGCCGGCGGCGTGGTTGATGAGGTGGCTGTGACTCATGATCGCCGCCTGCAGGGAAAACGCGGTCTCGTACGTCGATTGCGCATCCACGACGGGGGAGGCGTTCACCGCACTGGTGCGCACCGGGAGCTTGAGGCGGCGGCCGATCTGTGCGCCGGCGAGCACCGCGTGCACATACTCCGGAGTGCCGAAGGCGGGGGAGCCAGTGCGCATGTCGACGTTGGACGTGAAGCCGCCCATCACGCACGGTGTGCCGGGGCGCACCAGCTGACACAAGGCGATGACCCCCAGGGCCTCGGCGGTCTGCTGCACGAGGGCGCCCGCGAGGGTGACCGGCGCCATCGCGCCCATGAGCGTAAAGGGCGTGATGACGACGCACTGGCCGTGACGGGCCATGATCATGATGTTGTCGAGAATCTCCTCGTCCACCCGGCGCGGTGAGTTGACGTTGGTCACCGTCATCAGCGTCGGGCGCGAGGCGAGCTCCTCGATCGTGCAGCGGTGCTCGATGGCGGACATGGCGATCGCATCCTCCGCCTGTACGCCGCCGATACCGCGCGCAGCCCACACGATGTCCGAGTACTCGATGTGCGCCTGGTAGGCGAGCAGATGACGGATCGACACGGCCACGTCGACCGGTTCGACCACGATCCCGCCCTGCCAGTGCAGGATCCCAAGCGCCTGAGTGAGCTTCACGATATTGCGAAACGCCTCGAGGTCTCCGTAACGGCGTCCGCCCTGCATATCGCGGATATTCGGGGCTCCCGTGACGGGGCCGAAGTTGACCACGTTGTCGCCCACGTGCAGATGGCGGGAAGGGTTGCGCGCATGCAGCACGAAGCGTTCGGGTGCGTGGGCCAACTGCGCTTCGATCAGGTCGCGCCCCAGGCGCACCAGCTGTGCGTCATCGTCCACCAGCGCGCCGGCGCGGCGATAGACATCACGCGCCGCGGCGCTGCGTATCTCAAGTCCGGCCTCTTCGAGAATCCGGAAGGCCGCTATGAGAATGCGCTCGACCTGCTCGGCGCTGAGGATTTCCAGCGGCGCCCAGCGGTTGGCGAGGCGCGGCAGCGGCGCCAGCGACGGCCCGGTGGAGCGCGGGGCGCGGCCGCGGTCGCGCCGGCGCGAGGTTGCAGGTGCGGTAGCCTCCATTTCGGTCATGGCGGGCGATTCTACTCCGCCATGCGAAGCTATGACCCGCCTCCCGCCCCCGGCGGCTCATGCTCGCGGTGATACCGGTGGATGGCCCACAGATAGCTTTCCATCAGCGAGTCCTTGCCGAGTTCCGCCAGCACCTCGTTGCGACGCCGGGGCGTGGTGGTGCGCGCCAGCTGCGCCCTGGCGCGCGCGAAGTGACTTAGCTGGTTGCGGTACTGCCACAGCAGCTCGCGGGTTGCCATCTTGTCCTGGTGCAGCTCCCAGACCCCGAGCAGCACGGCCAGCAGGCCCATGCAGAAGGTCAGCATGTTCCGTACGGGCACACCGAGTCCCATGTCGATGTGACGCAGGGCATCGCCGAAGGCGAACAGAATGGACATCGCGGCGAGAATCGCGATGAACAGTCCCTGCCGCAGGCGCTTCACGAGCCGACTGCTCTTTTCAAGCCGCGCCACCTTGCGGGTGAAGTACGCATGTTGGTTTTCGATCCAGGCCTGCTCGAGGCAGCCTATTTCACCCGCGTCCAGGTCGCGGAACGGGCCCGCCGCGATATCCGGGGGCTCGATGCCCTTGAGCACGAAGATGATCCAGCCGAAGCCCCGGAATCTGTCGATCCCTGACAGCGCCAGAACCTCTGCGGCATCCACGCGCCGATCCGCGCCGGCAAGCCTGAGGAAGAAGCGGGCGCGCAGGGTCTCCGCGAGGGCGCGGTAGGTGAGGTGCTTGCCAAACCAACGTCTGCCCTGCAGCACGTAGTACACACACAGGCTGGTGATCAAGGTGAGCACATACGCGATCAGCAGCATCCGCGACTCGGTGAGCTTGTCGTAGGCGAGGTAGGCGAAACCCATGGCAAACGCCATGATCGCGAACAGGTCGAACAAGCGATCCGACCGGCGCTGGTAGTAGACAGCCAGGGTATCGGCCTTGCCGTATTGCGCATCGATATCCTCGAGCATGCGCCGGTCAAGGACCGGGAGGGACGCGGGCAAGCCGCCCATCAGGGAGTTGTGCGAGGCGAGTCGGCCTGCCTCGGTCAGCTGCCGGAACTCGCGGTTGTAGCTGTTCAGTTCCGCGAGCTGATGCTTCAGGACCGACGGCATGGTGTGGTGCACCTGCAGGGTGCTGTCGCCCGCGCCCAGCAGGAAGCAGGGCGGGCGGGCGCCGGAGGGTTCGCCGGCGCCGCTGCGCGCCGCCTGCATCCAGTAGACGAAGTGCTCGGCGGCGTCGGCTTCCTCGCGCGCCTCCACAACCTCCAGCGCCGCGGGGCCCTCGCACTCGTCGGTGCGAACGCCGAGGTAACGCAGCACCGTGTCTGCCGTGCCGCCTGGCAGCTGCGACGGCCGGCCATCCCACAGCGCGAGCAGCAGGCTGCTGCGGCGAATCAGGGTTTCGGTGAGGTTCGCGTACATCGCGTCCCGTTGTGCGGGAGTATGCGGCGCCGTCGGATCGCCGGACTGCGCCGCCCCCGAGAGCTCCACCTGCCGTACCTGCGGATGACCCAGCAGCTC
>CATPBM010000250.1 GCA_955652625.1 uncultured Steroidobacteraceae bacterium | reverse complement strand
CATGAGTAATGGGATTGACTCTCGACCCGCGCACGGCGAGCACCCGATCGCCCGACACTGTCACTGCGAGGCTGCAGGTGTCGGGGCAGTCGAGCGGGCAGACGCTGGCCTTTTGCGCGGTCATAGGGCAACTTCAGTCACGAGGTGCTAAGTCTAGCCCTCTCCGACATCGGCAACCATTTCTGGCCGCTCTCGCAGTCTGACAATTCCCCAGTCGTTTGGAACTCCTGGTGAAGTCGGTCTGCCCTCACCGCCCGTGCGGAAGTTGGCGCGACCTGGATTGCTCGCAGCGGCAGACGGTGACTTGGTAACCCTCCTAGCCTATCCTAAGCAATCGCGGAATTCCTCGCGCGTGACGTTGCTCCGGATGCGAATTCCCGGATGTCGTCAAATCGTGGATTTACTGGACGACTCGGCCGGCGTGGTCACAAGCCGAGGTGGCGCCCTTCATGGAAGTACCGGGACTGAGCGAGTAAGGACCGATGCCGACTCTCAATGTGCGTCACCGCACGAGCTACCGATACTCGCAGCCCGTGGAGTTCGGTGAACACCGGCTGATGTCCCGGCCGCGCGATAGCCACGACCTGCGGCTTCTCGACACCTCTCTCCTCATAGACCCGCGCCCCGGAACGCTGCGATGGATTCACGACGTATTCGGTAATTCGATAGCAATTGCGACCTTCGATCGGCCAGCCGACACGCTTACCTTTGAATCCTCATTTCGCGCCGAACACTATCCAGCCGTCTACGAGGCAATCGTTGTCGAGCCTTATGCGTCACAGTTTCCATTCAGCTATTCCGCGTCCGACGCGCTGGATCTGGGGCGGACAAAAGAACGTCACCATCATGATCCGGAACACAGGATCGACCAGTGGTCACGAGACGTCCTGGACCGCACGCCCGGGCGCCGGACGTTTGAGACTCTGGTTGCGATGACCTCCACGATCAGGGACCAGTTTCAGTACCTTGCGCGCGAGCCGGAAGGCGTGCAGTCGCCGCTCGAAACGCTGGAGCTTCGCAGTGGAAGCTGTCGCGACTTCGCTGTTTTCATGATGGAGGCGGTGCGCGGTCTCGGACTGGGCGCGCGCTTCGTGTCGGGCTACCTCTACGATCAGTACCTCGTCGGCGCGGCGGGTGGAATGGTCGGCAGCGGCGCAACCCACGCGTGGGTGCAGGTTTTTCTGCCGGGCGCCGGGTGGGTCGAGTTCGATCCCACGAATGCCCTCGTCGGAGGGCGCAACCTCATTCGCGTCGCGGTCGCGCGCGAGGCGGTGCAGGCGGCGCCGCTGGCGGGAACTTTTAAGGGACCTGCGCGTGCTTTACTGTCGCTGTCCGTCGAAGTGAAAGTCACTACTGAGTGATCGGCTTGACGGTCACGCGCACCGACAGCTCGTGCGCTCCACCGCCGACAATCACTCCGTGCAGCGGTGAGACATCGCCGAAATCGCGGCCCCAGGCGACCGCCACGTGATCCGTGTTCACCAATACATTGTTGGTGGGATCGAATTCGAGCCAGCCGAACGGCGGCGTATAGACAGCCACCCAGGCGTGTGAAGCGCCGCCTCCGATCGCGGGGGGCGGTGCGGATGCCGAGCTACTCGCCGACCCGACTCGCAGATATCCGCTGACGTAGCGGGCCGCCAGGCCTCGCGATCGCAGGCAAGCGATCATCAGATGCGCAAAGTCCTGACAGACGCCACGGCGATTCCTCAGCACTTCCCGCAATGGCGTCCTGACGGTGGTTTCTCCCTTGGCGTATTTCATGTCCTG
The DNA here is from genome assembly GCA_955652625.1 of uncultured Steroidobacteraceae bacterium. Classification (GTDB taxonomy): domain Bacteria; phylum Pseudomonadota; class Gammaproteobacteria; order Steroidobacterales; family Steroidobacteraceae; genus 13-2-20CM-66-19. The sequence goes on along the minus strand of CATPBM010000250.1, from coordinate 4,926 downwards.
ATGCAGCTTCACCATGAGCGCATCGGCGCAGGCAAGTATCGGGCGGCCCGGCGGAAAGCATTCAGCCCCGTAGTCGGTGAACTCCTGCTTCACCCGCACGTAGGGCGATTCATGGCGAAACCTGCATGCCTCCAGATTCTCACGCCTCGGCGACAGACCCTGATAGGCGAGTTCGGCACATGTCTCCTCCCAGGGCATACTGTGCCCGGCGAACACCTTCGGCCGTCGGTGCACGTCGACGTTCATTTGCGTCACCACCTCCAGCCGCCGATGGGGATGCTCAACTTCAATGCGTGTCAAAGCATTGCCGAAGGCGTCGATCTCGTCACGCCGCCGGAACGTCGCGGGATTCACGCTGATCGTGTGTTCCAGGCATTCCTGGAACGGCGCCGGACGCGGGATGAGATGCAGCAAGTGATGGGCATGCAGTACATCGCGGGCATACTCGTAGGCCGTTTGGTGATAGACGCTGTAGCGCATTCACTCGCTCACGTCGCCACCGACTGCGAATCGCCGGTATGCGTAAAATGACGCATCGAGAGCCGATCTGAGAGCTGTGCACTGGCAACGTGCAGTGCCCTTAGTGTCGCCGCCAGCCTTTGTCGCGCCGCCTGCGCCTCAGCATCCTCACCTTCAAGTGCCAGCAACTCGCTGTCGGTGAATTCGGGGATCGTCGCCTCCAGCCCCGGGTCGGGGCTCATCTCCAGGGACGCCGCCAGCTCCGCGAGATCACGCGCGATGGAACTGCAGTGAAACGCCAGCGCGACGGGGTGATGGATATCGCGTACCAACAGGTCGAGCGCCGACCCCAGCCGTGGAGCGCTGAAATAGCGTGCTCGATAGATGCTGATGCTGTGGCAGACGTTGAGAAGCCATTCGACCTGGCCCTGGTGCGTAGCCGCGGCGGCAACCAGATGCTGCGCCAAGAGTCCCGAGGTGAACTGCAGCCGTTCCAGGCGTCGTCCGACTCGCATCAGCCGCCAGCCCTCATCATGCGTCATGTCCTCGGCAGCATAGCCAGCCAGCGCAGCCAATGACAACGCGAGTCGGTCAAGCGCTTCGCGTGGTTCCTCGCGTGAGGCAACGGCGTCCTGAACCTGCCGTTGCAGCCCCACCACCGCGCGCCAGTAGCGTGCCGAGAGACGACTGCGCACCTGCGAGGCACACCAGGCGATTCGCTTGACGTCCGCTGCGACGCCGTGCGGCTCGCGATCGTCACGCACGAGTGCGGACGGCTGTGAATCCTTGGTGATGACACCGAATGCGTGGCAGATACGCACCGCGTGAATCCACACGTTCCTGTCGGCACGTACACGCACGGTGCTGCGCAGGAGGCGTGCCTTGTCGGTACACCGAACGGTGTAACGCCCAAGCCAGAAAAGATTCTCGACCACCCGCGAGGGGACATCGTCCGGCCGTATGGTCACCTGCAAGCGGTGGGTTCCCGTAGCCACCGGCTCTTCCTCACCGTCCGGGAGCACCCAGATGTCCTTGCTGCCACCGCCGCGCTGCGCCGATACCACCTCTGCAGCTTCCTCCGAGGCGACGCGCGCCAGCCCGCCAGGCAGCACGCGAAATCCGCTTTCAGTTGCAATGGCATAGACCCGAATGGTGAATGCCCTGGCCATAAAATTCGGCGCGCCGTGCGGGCGCCACACTGGCGCTTGTGAGAGTGCGACGTGCTCCTGGGCCACGTAAGCGTAGGGACGCGCCAGGAGCCTGCGGATGAGCGCTGCGCGCGCCTCCCCCTCGACGTCGCTGCCGAACACGGGCTCGAAATGCTGGTTGGGATAGGTGGGCTTCACGACGAGCCGATCGAGGTTCGCCACGACGTAATCAAGCGCCGGCTTCTCGCCGCACCACCAGGTTGCCACAGCGGGCAGCTGCAGCGACTCCCCCAGCAGGCGCTCGGCGATGCCGGGCAAAAATCCCAGCCATGCCGCGGATTCGAGCACCCCTGTGCCCAACGCATTGGCAATCACTACATTCTGTGCGCGGATCGCGCTTATGAGTCCCGGCACACCCAACGCGGAGTCGCTGCGCAGTTCCACCGGATCGCAGAAGTCATCGTCTAGTCTGCGCAGAATCGTGTGCACCCGCCTTAGTCCACCGAGGGCTTTGAGATATACGATCTCGTTGCGGACCGTGAGGTCGCTCCCCTCCACGAGGGGTAGACCCAGATGGCGCGCCATATAAGCGTGCTCGAAATACGTTTCGTTGAATGGACCTGGCGTGAGAATGACGGCCAGTGAATCGGCACCGTCGTCGAACAGGCTGCGTAGTCGTTCGCGCATCTCGCCGAAGAAATCACGTACGCCCCGCACGCCCAGATCGCGCATCGCCTCCGGCAGAACCTGCTCGACAATGTCGCGATTCTCGAGCGCATAGCCGGCTCCCGAAGGCGCCTGAGTACGATCCGCGAGCAACCACCAGCAGCCATCGGGCGCGCGAGCCAGGTCCGCGGCATAGACATGCAGCCAGCTCGCGCCCCTGGGCACGAGGCCGTGACAGGGCCACAGAAAATTGGGGTGCCCGAACGGCAACTCCGGCGGCACGAGGCCTTCTGCGAGCAAACGTTGGGACCCGTAGAGATCCGCAAGCAGTGCATCGAGCGCGCGCGCGCGTTGCGCAACGCCTCTTTCGATTGCGCGCCATTCGTCCTGCGAGAGCACCAGGGGCAACGGGTCAAGGTCCCACGGACGATCCGTGCCCCGCGGATCGGAGTAGACGTTGTAAGCAACGCCATTCTCGACAATCAACCGTCGCGTGAGCTCAAGGGCACGACGCGCCGTATCCTGCGCGTCGCCGGCGGTGAGTCGCTCAATGAGTGTCCGCCAGTGTGGACGCACCGCGCGTGCATCGAGAAGCTCATCGTAGCGGCGCTCGTCCGGAGCGTAGCTCCCCAGACATGCCGCGGTTGCGACTTCAGGCGTCATGGCATGTTTGTCGCTCACGGCTTCGCTCTTCATGTGCGGCGCAGGTCCAGTGTGAAGGGGAAATCGGGACTGATTTCCTCGGGCTGCACGACGTGCTCGCCTGGTGTGTGTCCCATGCGGAAGAAGCGCGCCAGCCGTCGACTTTCGGACTCGAATGCATTCACGGGAAACGCCGTATAGTTGCGACCGCCCGGATGCATGACGTGGTACTGGCAGCCCCCGAGCGAGCGGCCCATCCAGGTATCGATCAGATCGAATGTGAGGGGCGCGTGAACACCGATCGTCGGATGCAGCGCCGACGCCGGCTGCCAGGCGCGGTAGCGCACCCCGCCGACGAACTCCCCCGCGATCCCTGTGGGCCGCAGTGGAATGCGCCGGCGGTTGCACAACACTGCATACCGATCCGGCACCAGTCCCCTTGCCTTGACTTGCACCCGCTCCAGCGAGGAGTCGACGTAACGTGCGGTGGCACCGACGGCGCCCTCCTCGCCCATGACGTGCCAGGGCTCGAGCGCCTGACGCAACTCTATCTCGACGCCCTGCGCGGCGAAGTCACCGTACTTGGGAAAGCGGAACTCGAGGTGCGGCGCAAACCACTCGGTGCGCAGCGGGTAGCCTGCCGCAGCTTGCTCCGCGATCACATCGGCAAAATCCTGCGCGATAAAATGCGGCAGCATGAAGCGATCGTGCAACTCGGTGCCCCAGCGCGCGAGATGCGCAGGCGCGTACGGCGTACGCCAGAAGCGCGCCACCAGAGACCGCAAGAGCAGCTGCTGCATGAGGCTCATGCGCTCGTGCGGTGGCATTTCAAACGCGCGCAACTCGAGTAACCCCAGCCGCCCGGTCGGCCCATCCGGTGAATACAGTTTGTCGATGCAAAACTCCGCGCGGTGCGTGTTGCCGGTCACGTCAATCAGCAGATTGCGAAATAACCGATCGACGAGCCAGGGCAGCGGACACTCAACTCCTGGCGGCGGCAACTGGCGAAAGGCGAGCTCCAGCTCATTCAGCGAGTCATTGCGCGCCTCATCGACACGTGGCGCCTGCGACGTGGGGCCGATGAATAGACCGGAGAACAAATATGACAGCGATGGATGATTGTGCCAATACGCCAGGAAACTGCGCAGCAGGTCCGGGCGGCGCAGGAACGGCGAGTCCACGGTGGTTGCGCCGCCGAGGACAAAATGATTGCCGCCACCGGTGCCCGCGTGGCGGCCGTCGAGCATGAATTTCTCGGAGGTTAGCCGGGATAGTCGCGCCGCAGCGTAAAGATGAGAGGTTCGATCCACGAGTTCTTCCCAAGACGAGGCCGGGTGGATATTGACTTCGATGACACCCGGATCCGGCGTCACGCGAAAATAGCTGAGACGCGGATCGCGCGGCGGCTCGTAACCCTCGAAGATGACCGGTTGCGACAATAATTCAGCGGTAGCTTCGACAGCGGCAACGAGCTCAAGGTAGTCCTCGAGACGCCCGGTCGGCGGCATGAAGATATAGAGCCGCCCGTGACGTGGCTCGGCGCAGATGGCGGTTCGCGCAATCCAGTATGCCGACTCGTGATTGCGTGGCGCCCGCGACGCTTGTGCGCCCCGCGATCGAGACGCGGAAGCCCCAAGCTGCTCGCGAATCTTCGCGTACGGCGGCAGCGGCGCAAACGCCTGGGTGGGATCGGGCGCATGCACCTGCGGGCGGTCGCTGGGCTCGGCCCAGGGCAGAGAATCCAGTGGCAAGCGCATGCCAAGCGGCGAGTCCCCCGGCGTCAGATAGCAACGCTCGCGGCGCAGAAACCAAGCGCCCGTGTGCCAAAGCGTGCCGGCAGCATCGCGGGCGATTGGCAAGACGTAGCCGACAATGCTTTCGAGCCCTTGGTCGAACACGCGTGCCAGGCGAGCGCCTTCCTGTGCATCGTCCAGCCGTGAATCCCTGCTATCGACATTGGCGGGCAACCGACGCTCTCGCCATTCATAGTAAAATGGGTCTTCGTAGGCTG
>CATPBM010000249.1 GCA_955652625.1 uncultured Steroidobacteraceae bacterium | reverse complement strand
GCAGCACCGGCACGCGCCCACTCGGGCCGTACCGCTCGAGCTGCTCGCGGCTGTCGGCAGTATCGAGCGTGACCACAACCTCATCGAAGGTAACGCCGAGATGCTTCAGGAGCAGCCACGCCCGCAGCGACCACGAGGAGTAGTTCTTGTTGCCGATGACGAGAGTGAGCGACGCCATGGGATGGTAACCTTGCCAGGGTGCTGAGCGACGTGCGCGCCATCGCCTTTGATCTGGATAATACACTCTGGGATGTGGAGCCGGTGCTGGCTCGCGCCGAGGCGCACCTGTCCGCCTGGCTGCAGGAGCACTGCCCGCGCATCGCGCAGACGCTGTCGCCGCAGGACATGCGCCGGGCGCGCGAGCTGCTGGCGCAGCGCGAGCCGCACAATGCCCACGACGTCACGTACCTGCGCATCGCGGCCCTCGCCGCGCACGCGCGCGAGCTTGGCTACGAGGAGTGCATCGCGCAACAGGCGTTCGAAGTGTTTCTCAGCGCCCGCAACCAGGTACAGCTGCATGCCGACGTCGCCCCCGCGCTCGCCCGCCTCGCGTGCCGCTACCGCCTGGCCTCCCTGAGCAACGGCAACGCGGACCTGAGGTGCATCGGCCTGGATCAGGTGTTCACGGTGTCGCTGAACGCCCGCCAGATCGGCGCCGCCAAGCCGCACCGGCGCTGCTTCGAGCGCCTGGCGGCGGAGCTTGGGCTCAGCGCGCACCAGATCCTGTACGTGGGGGACGACGCGCTGCTCGACGTGACGGCGGCGCGCGCCGCTGGCTGTGGCACCGCGTGGATGAACCGGCGCGCTCTCGAGTGGCCGGGGACACTCGCGCCCGCGGACCTGGTGGTCAGCGATTGCGCACAGCTGGCCGACGCGCTGGCCGCGTGAACGACTCCGCTGACGGCGGCACACGCCTGCGCCGCGCGGCATGTTGGCCCGCACCCCGCAAGATGTTACCTGTTGGAAGTTGTTAGCACTGTCACAGCCGGACTGCCAGCCGTGTAGGCGGATTCTGCCTCCAATCAGCGTAACGCATCACGGTAATGTGCGTTAGGGTGAGTGAACCTTCAGGCGTCCGGAGCGTTCCATACATTGAGGAGCTTGGAACCGATGGGCTCAACGGCCAAACGTGTACTTCCGGTCGCAAATCTGCGCGAGTTCTTCAAGGAATCGCTGCACGGGGCGCTCCTCAAGCAGCACCTCGCCGTCGAGGACCAGACCGAACACTACGTGGTCAACCTCCTGACGTTGTTCGCCCGCTCCGAGGCCCTGTACGACAACACGCCCGAAGGTGTGCGCCTGAAGCCCCTGGTGGCGATGTTATGTGAAGCGCTCGAGGCTCCGGGCGCGGCGGACCGCAACCGCTCCCTGCAGCGCCTGGGCGATGTGTCGCTGTTCGTTGCCGGCTTCTTCGCGCGCGGCTTTGCCGCCAAACTCATCGACATCGATTATCACATCGCGATGGGCGGGGGCGCCTACGGCGCACTGGCGCAGGCAACCCTGCACGGCCGGGGACGGGTGCTGGCCGCGGTGTTCGCCGAGCTGTCGGAAAAATTCCAGCCCATGGTCGATGCCCTCAACGAAGTGAGCGAGGGCTCGTACTCGCATTCCGACCAGGACATCCTGCGGTTGTACGAGATCTGGCTCAAGAGCGGCAGCGCCCGTTGCTACGGGCTGCTCAAGCGCCTTGGCGTTGATCCCACCAACGCCGGCGGCACCACCTTCACTCACTGAAGCGCATGCTGCTCTCGCGGCTGCAGGATTTCATCGGCGGCATCTACGACGTGCGCGTCGCTCACGATGTGTACGACTTCCTGGTCACCGACCGCATGCGCCTGCCGCAGGCCGCGCGCGGTGGCACCGCCGACGAGGAGCTCATCGTCGCGCAGCACGGCGGCGAGGAGCTCGCCATGTCGCTGTACCTGGACCCGGCACTGCTCGCACGCCTGGCGCAGGCCGATCCGCTGGAGCGCCTGCACGCCGGCAACGTCGCCGACTGGCTGACGGCACTCGAAGGCGTGAGTCATTTCCTGTATCTCGCCTGGAATGCCGGCCACGACAAGCCGGTATCGCTGCTCGAGCTGGAAATGCAGGCGGAAGTCGACAAGTACGTCGCCAGTTACTGGCTGCTGCGCAGGCAGCGACCCGGACACTTCCCCGCGGAATTGCCGTCCCTGCTGTTCGGCCGCACACGTATCGATCCTCAGCTTGCGGCCGGGCGTGCGGGGCTTTATCGGGAGGCGAGCCGTTATGCGGAAGTGTTCTGCCGGCGCCTCGAGCGCACGCTCGCGCGCGTGCAGGGGCGTGGTGGAGCGGGCCCCGGCGACGGTGAGGTGCTCGCGGAGCTGCGCCGATTCTATCGCCTGAGTAACGCCCGCAAGCGGGCGCATATCGAACGCGGCAGCTGAGCGCTGCGCTAACCCTGGTCCTGGTCGCCGCCGTTGCCGGTGTCGCCGTCGCTGCGCTCGCCGCCGTTGCCGCCCTCGGCGCCGTTGCCGCCGTTGCGATTGCGCTCCTCGAGCTCGCGCGTCAGCTTGATCCATTCCGAGAGCTTGCGCAGGTCGGTGCGCGTGGTGTTGCCGCTGCTCTTGCGCGCCGGGTGGCGCGCATACGGGTCAAAGGATTCCTCGTCGGACTTGATCGAGAGCCCAGGGTCGCCCAGCACCTCGAGCACCGGGCGCTCGTAGTCGGAGGGCGCGTCGTGCCACATGACCGAGGCGTTGCCGCGATCGTCGTGCACAACTTTGCCTATCCGGCGGCGTTCGGCTTCCGGGATTGCCTCCGGCTCAACGGTCTTCTTTTTGCGTGCCTTGTCCACAGATTATGTCGCAGCGTGTGTTTCCCGGTACTAGCAGGGTAACCCCCGGGGCAGGGCCGTTCCGCGAGCCAGGTCACGGAATTTCCGGCGTTTTCAGGCCGTGCGTCGGGCAGCATCGCAGGCGCGCAGCAAGCCGATGGCCGTTTTACAGTCGCTGATCGTCCCATCGAGCGCCCACACGCGGGCCTCATCGATTGGCAGCCAGTGAATCTCGATGACCTCGGCGCTCTCGTGCGCCCTGGCAGCGGGCGCGATCCCGGTCGCGAGGAACAAATGCAGCCGTTCAGTGAACACGCCCGGAGAGCTCAAACACACACCCAGACTGCGCCAGCTGCGCGCGCTCACTCCGGCCTCTTCAGTCAGCTCGCGCTGCGCGGTGG
>CATPBM010000248.1 GCA_955652625.1 uncultured Steroidobacteraceae bacterium | reverse complement strand
GCTGTACACCCTGCTGGCGCTGTACGCAGCGTTGATCGCTTACGAATTCAGCCTGCTGAACGCCCCGTAGGCGCCCCCGGGTGCGTTTTCGCTGCCGGACGGCTTTTCCGTTAAACTAACGTCCTGCCGATTCCCTCTCCGCATGCTTGAACCAACGCCCCTCTACGGCGGTAACGCCGAATTTCTCGATGCCCTCTACGAGCAGTATCTTGCCGATCCGGCGAGCGTAGCGGAACACTGGCGCACGTACTTTGCGCAGCTGGGGTCGCAGGGCGAAGAGCGCCCTCACACAGCTATCCGGGAGGCCATCGCACGGCGCGCGGCCGCGGGACCCAGCCTGGCCCCAGGTGCTGGCGCACTTGCCGCCGACGCCCGGCAGGCGGCTGTTTCGCGCCTGATACAGGTGTGGATCAATCGCGGACACCTGCTGGCAAACATCGATCCGCTGGCGCTCACCCCCCGCCCGCGGCCGAGAGTGCTCGACCTGGAATACTTCGGACTGTCGAGCGCGGATCTCGACACCGAGTTCTTCACCGGCAGCCGCACCGAGGCGGTGCCAAAACGCATGAAGCTGCGGGACATTCTGGCGCAGCTGCAATACATCTACGCCGGCACCGTGGGCGCGGAATTCGCGCACATGTCGGACTCGGATGAGCGCCTGTGGCTGCAGGATGAGTTCCAGGAGGGGCGACTGCGTCACCGGTTCAGCACCGAAGAGCGCCGCAACATCCTCTGGCAGCTCACGGCCGCCGAGGGCCTCGAGCGCTACCTGCATACCCGGTACGTCGGTCAGAAGCGCTTCTCGCTGGAGGGCGCGGACGCATTCATCCCGCTGCTTGATGATCTGATCCAGCGCGCCGGCAGCGACGGCGTCGAGGAAGTGGTCATCGGCATGGCGCATCGCGGGCGCCTCAACGTACTGGTGAATATCCTCGGCAAGTCCCCGGCGGAGCTGTTCTCCGAGTTCGAGGGTGTCTATGACCCGAGCCGGCTCAAGGGCTCGGGGGACGTGAAGTACCACAAGGGTTTTTCGGCGGATCTGCGCACGGTGAGTGGCAATGTTCACGCAGTGCTGGCTTTCAATCCCTCGCACCTCGAAGTCGTCAATCCGGTCGTGGAAGGCTCGGTGCGCGCGCGCCAGGAGCGGCGCGGCGATGAGCGCGCCGGACGCGTGCTGCCGCTGCTGGTGCACGGCGACGCCGCGTTCGCCGGCCAGGGCGTGGTGATGGAGACGCTGCAGCTGTCGCAGGCGCGCGGCTTTTTCACCGGCGGCACCGTGAACGTCATCATCAACAACCAGGTCGGCTTCACCACCTCGGAAGTCCACGACGCGCGCTCCACCATCTACTGCAGCGACGTGGCGAAGATGCTGGAAGTGCCGATTTTTCATGTCAACGCCGACGATCCGGAGGCGGTGGTGTTCGTCACGCGCCTGGCGCTGAAGTACCGCATGCGCTTCCGCAAGGACGTGGTCATCGACCTGGTGTGCTACCGGCGGCACGGCCATAACGAGGCCGACGAGCCGGCGGCGACCCAGCCGGGCATGTACCGCGTCATCCGCCAGCATCCGAGCGCGCGCCGTCTGTATGCCGACCAGCTGATTAGCGCAGGGGTCCTCACCGAGGCGGACGTCGAGGCGATGTTCGAGCAATACCGCAAGGGGCTCGATGAGGGGCGCCCGCAGGCGCGTGCCTCCCTGGGCATGATCGGCAACAAGTACACGGTGGACTGGAGCGCCTACGCGCAGGTGGACTGGACCGAACGGGTGCTGACCAGCGTAGAGCCGACGCGCCTGCGTTCCCTCGGCGAGCGCATCACCAGCTTTCCACAGAGCTTCACGCTGCATCCGCGTGTGGCACAACTCATCGCCAACCGCAAAAAAATGCTCCAGGGCGAGCTGCCGCTCGATTGGGGCTGCGCCGAAACGCTCGCCTACGCTGCGCTCATCGAGGATGGGTTCGGTGTGCGCCTCACCGGTCAGGACAGCGGCCGCGGCACGTTCTTCCACCGTCATGCGGTACTGCACGATCAGAACACCGACGCCACCTGGATTCCGCTGCAGCACATCGCCGACGCCCAGCCGCGCGCCCAGGTGATCGACTCGGTGCTCTCGGAAGAGGCTGTAATGGGTTTCGAGTACGGTTACTCCACCACCGATCCGGGCACCCTCGTGGTGTGGGAGGCGCAGTACGGCGACTTCGCCAACGGCGCCCAGGTGATCATCGATCAGTTCATCAGTTCCGGCGAAGCGAAGTGGGAGCGCTTTTGCGGACTCGTTCTGTTTCTGCCGCACGGCTACGAGGGGGCGGGTCCGGAGCACTCCTCGGCGCGCCTCGAGCGCTTCCTGCAACTATGCGCCGAAAACAACATGCAGGTGTGCGTGCCGTCGACCCCGGCGCAGATGTTCCACATGCTGCGCCGGCAGATGCGCCAGTCGTTCCGCAAGCCGCTGATCGTCATGACGCCCAAGAGCCTGCTGAGGCACGAGCTGTCGGTCTCGGCGCTCGCGGACCTCGCGCACGGCACTTTCGCGCGTGTCATCGGCGAGCTCGACGAGCTGCCGGCGCCGGATGTGCGTCGCCTCGTGTTCTGCAGCGGCAAGGTGTATTTCGATCTGCTGAAGGCGCGCCGCAAGGAAGCGCTGCGCGATGTCGCCCTGGTGCGCATCGAGCAGCTGTATCCGTTTCCGAGCGAAGAGTACCAGGCCATCCTCAACCGTTATCCCAACGCGCGCGAGGTCGTGTGGTGCCAGGAGGAGCCGCAGAATCAGGGCGCTTGGTACCAGATCCGGCACCGCCTGCAGGAACTGGTGCTGGGGCGCCGTGCGCTGCTGTACGCCGGGCGCGCTCCGGCCGCAGCCCCCGCCACCGGCATCCCCAAGATCCACGAGATCGAGCAGCAGGCACTGGTGGCGGCCGCGCTGCACTCGAGTACGACCGAGGAGTCCGCGCGCGAGACGACGCGCCTGACGGCGGTCGTGCCGGCGGCGGCACCCGCGGCGACCTCCACACTGCCCCCGGCCGTACAGCCCGCGTCCTCGCCATCGGCGACGCCACTGAGAAAGCGCTCATGAGCACCGAGATCCGTGTTCCGCAGCTGCCCGAGTCCATCGCGGACGCGACTCTCGTCGCCTGGCACAAGCAGCCGGGCGATGCCATACGCCGCGACGAGAATCTCGCCGATCTCGAGACCGACAAGGTGGTGCTGGAGGTTCCTGCGCCCGCCAACGGCGTAGTACGCGAGATTCGCGTGCCGAGCGGCACGGTCGTGACCAGTGGCCAGGTGCTCGCCGTCATCGAGGAGGGCGGCGCCGCTGCGGCGGGTGCTGCGCAGGCTGCGTCCAGACCCGCACCAGCCCCGCCACCCGCAACATCCGCGGCGAAGCCGGCACCCGCTGCGCGGACGGCGTCGGCCGCTGAGACCGACGGCGGCCGCGACGCCAGCAAGCTCAGTCCCTCGGTGCGGCGGTTGGTCGAGGAAAATCATCTCGACCCGTCTTCCATTCCGGGCTCCGGCCGCGACGGACGCCTCACGAAATCAGACGTAGTCGACTTCCTCGGCAAGAAACCAACGCAGGCATTGCCTGC
>CATPBM010000247.1 GCA_955652625.1 uncultured Steroidobacteraceae bacterium | reverse complement strand
GTGTTGCTCGCCCTCACGGCGCTTGCGGCGCGCGCCGCTCCCGCCTGCGCCGCGCTTCCCGACTATATTGCGGGGGCGATCGCTGATCCGGACCGGCCCGGGGATCAGCTCGCCAGGGACGCCACCCGCAAACCCGGCGAGGTGCTGGCGTTTGCCGGCGTCAAACCCGGCCAGCGAGTGGCAGATTTCATGTCCGGCGGCGCCTATTTCACCCGCCTCTTCAGCCGCGTGGTCGGCGACAGCGGCCACGTGTACGCGTTCCTGCCCGAGGAGCAGCTGAAGAACTGCGCCGCAGAGGAGACCGCGGGAACGCGCGCCATCGAGCACGACGCGAGATACGCCAACGTGAGTGTGCTCAGGGGACCCGTCGATCGCTTCCGGGCGCCCGAGGCACTCGACCTGGTGTGGACCGCACAGGATTTCCACGATCTGTACGATTCGTTCATGGGGCCAGCGAGCGTGCCGCAGGTCACGCGCTCGATATTCGCCGCGCTCAAGCCCGGCGGGGTGCTGCTGATCGTGGATCATGCGGCGCAGGCGGGCTCGGGAGTACGCGACACCGAGACCCTGCATCGCATCGACCCGGACGCCATCATCCGCGCAGTCGAGGCCGCGGGCTTTCGTCTCGAGACGCACAGCGACCTGCTGCGCAATCCCGCCGACAACCATGAGCTGCGGGTATTCGATCCGGCCATCCGCGGACGCACGGATCAGGTGATCCTGAAATTCCGCAAGCCAGGCTGAGCTGCTACCGCTGCGCGGGGCTGGGGGCGATTACGGGCAGCAGAATGCGCGACGGATGCGCCGGATCGAGATACACCGAGTTCTCGGCGACGCGCCAGCGGCGATTGTCGTTCAGGGGTTCGCCGGTATTGGGATTGACGTCGAAGCGCGGAAAGTTGCTGCTCGAGATATCGAGGCGGATACGATGGCCGCGCGCGAATACCAGCGCGGTCGGGTACATCTCGATGGTGAACTCGTAGGGCTTGTCTGGCTCGAGCATTTCCGCCCTGCCCGTCCCGTTGCGGTAGCGCGCACGCACGATGCTGTCGCCGATGTTGAATTCGACCCCACCGGGAAAATCCGTGGTGGGAGGATAGACATCGATGAGCTTGGCGGTGAAATCCGTATCGGGTGAATCGGACGCGCCCCAGAGCTTCACGATGAGGCGCCCGGTGACCTCGACATCCCGCGCGAGGGGCGCGGTCTGAAACACCAGTACATCGTCGCGGGCCGAAAGCGGATTCGAGTCCGCGCACGTCCACAGCTCCGGACGGCAGCGCTGATCAACCGCACCCGCGGTCGCGAGCACCCCCTGGGAGGAGAGGTTGCCGCCGAGCGTCGGCACCGGATGATGCGGGTCGAAGCGGTAAGTCACGGGCGCGTGCGGCGCCGGACCGTCACTCGAGAGCACCCCGTCCGCGTGCAGGTAGTAGGCACTCACTTTCGCCCTTGACAGGGGCCACTCCTGCTCATCGCGCCAATGACCACCGACGAAGACGCGCCCCTCCGGGGTTTTGTGGCCGCCGCCGCCGCCCATGACGTAAATGCGAACGGGCGCTTCGCGCTCCACGCCGTTGTCCACGCCCTTGAGCCAATGATCGAACCAGCGCTGCTCGAACGCATTGAGGTCGATGGCCGCATCCGCCGTGAACTGCGCCTCTCCGGAGTAGCTTACGCCCGGACGGCTGTGAGTCCAGGGACCGACGATGAGGCGTTGCGGGCTCTTCTTGTGCTCGCGCAATCCGACGAAGTTCAGGTTCGCCACCTGCAGGGCCCAGGAGTCGTACCAACCCGTCACGTGGTAGACGGGGATGTCCTTGTAGTCGGGGAGGTGATCGGCGACCTCGATGCCCATCTCCTGCCACACCGCATCCTCGCCGCCGTGGCTCATGGCCTCGATCAGCCACTTCTCGTAGTCGGGGGCGAACTTCAGCGGCGTGGTGCCGGCGCGCAGGGGCAAGGCGCGCAGGTAGTCGGGCACGTGATTGACGAGGTCGGCGAGCGCCGGCGCGGCGGCAGGGTCGCTGGCGGCGCGCACCGCGGCCGCGAGGTTCGGCTGGCCGCCCGGATCTCCCATCGAGAACACCCAGTTGAACCAGCGCAGCTCGAACGCGCCGTTGTGCCGCGCGCCGTAGCGGCTCACGTCCGACATGGAAAAGAGCGGAATCATGGTCTTTACGAACGGTGCCCTGGCGAGGGCGAGCGCCTGCTGGGTCGCGCCTTCATAGGAGGTCCCGAGGGTGCCGACGCGACCGTCGCACCAGGGCTGCTGTCCGATCCATTGCGCCGTGTCATAGCCGTCATGGCCGTCGTCGTACAGGGGGCGCCAGCGCCCCTGGGATTTGTAGCGGCCCCGCACGTCCTGCAGGAGCACCACATAGCCGCGGGAGGCGAAATAGCTCGCGAAGGCGGGCGCACGCACCTCCTTGCTGTAGGGTGTGCGCATCAGCAGCGCGGGAAACCTGCCGCCCAGGGCCTTGCCGCCCTGGGCCGGACGATAGATGTCGGTAGCGAGGCTGAGGCCATCGCGCATCGGCACCATCACGTCACGGGACAGCGCGACCTGATCCTGTGCCTCATCCGCACGCGCTGAGCCGCCGGGCAGCCAGAGGTACAGCAAGGCCGCGAGCAGACCCCGCGCAGCCTGACCCGGGCATGACGCCGGTGGCATCTCAGCAGCTGCGGAAACTAACGGCCGATGTCACGCAGCCGCGCGCCGCTCATCAGCTTGCGCTCGATCTGTTCGAGCGTGACCCCCTTGGTTTCCGGCACCAGCGCGTACGTGAACCACAGGAACAACACGTTAAGCCCGGCGTACAGCCAGAAGGTCTCCGCGCGACCGAAGCGGCTGAGCAGCGTCAGGAACGTGGCACCCACGATCATGTTGGCGGTCCAGTTGGTCAAGGTGGAGCAGGCGATGCCGAAATCACGCCCTTTGAGCGGCTGCACCTCCGAGCACAATGTCCACACCAGAGGTCCCGCCGACATGGCAAATCCCACGATGAACATCAGCAGCATGGCCACCGAGAGCAGCTGCTCGCCCGGGGTGGCGATCCCGAGGTGCATCATGAGTCCCACCACCCCCAAGCCCACTGCCATCACGCTGAAGCCCGTATAGAGGATGGGCTTGCGACCCCAGCGGTCTACCAGACCGATGGCTATGAAGGTCGCCAGCACGTTGGTGAGTCCCACGGCCGCCGTAAACCACATCTGCGCGGCGACGTCGTAGCCCATGCTCTGAAAGATACGCGGCGCGTAGTACATCACCACGTTGATGCCGGTCAGCTGCTGCACCACCTGCAGCAGCACGC